>JBAPXT010000288.1:0-1898 GCA_049284355.1 Sedimentisphaerales bacterium | reverse complement strand
TTTAACACCGCCTTTCATTAACGCTGCGCCACCGATACTAATCAAGAGCGGTAAGGAATATAAAGCCATCAGGAAACGTCAAACCCTGAAAGATATTTTCGACAACTACAGCTTTCATTGAAAAGGGGCTGTGAACCGATGAGGATTGAAGGGCAACAAATTGCTCTGCGGGACGTCCTGAGAGCAGATATGAAAAGCAAGGTCAGGTGGTACAACGACCCCCAGGTCAACAAGACGCTGCTGCTGGAAGAAAATCTCGACCTCGAGAAGACGTTGAAATGGTTTGACGAGCACGCCGGCGATAACACCAGACGGGAATTCATCATCGAAAACAAACAGGGGGAATCCATCGGGATTGCGGGCCTTGTCAGAATCGACCGAACGCACCAGACGGCTGAAATCTACTGCATTATCGGCGAGACGAAATACTGGGGCAAAGGCGTTATGCTTGAAACTGAAAAACTGCTGATTACTTATGCCTTCAAAGAAATGGGGCTGGAAAAAATATGGGCCTGCGCCGTGCCGGCAAATATCGCAAGTATCGTTACAATGAAAAAACTCGGTTTTAAAATAGAAGGCACCCTGCGAAAAGAAAACATAATCAGAGGCCAGAGAATAGATGTCATCCGCGTTGGCCTTCTCAGGGAGGAATTCAAACCAATATGAATCTCCATCACATCGCGTATGTCTGTAAAAACGTGGAGGAAAAGGCAAAATCGCTTTGTGAACAGTTTGGCCTTAAAATAATATCAGAACCGGTCATAGATGAGTATCAGGGGGTGAAAATCATATTCGTCCAGACCGAAGACGGCACAAAAATTGAGCTCCTCGAGCCCTATGGGGAAAACAGCCCGGTCAAGAAACACTTAGACAAAGGCGGAGGACTGTATCACCTCTGCTTCGAAGTCGATAATCTCGCAAAGACACTGGAAACGATAACCAGCAATAATAAAGCTTTTCTCGTCCGGCCTCCGGCAAAGGCGCCCGCGATTGAAAATAAAAAAGCCGCTTTTGTCGTTACCGCCGAAAAAGATATCATTGAATTCGTCGAAAAATAACCTCGTTGAGATTCATAAATGAAGTTGTCAGCAATTACAAAGGCATTAAACTCAACAAACTGGCTTGCCCACAGGCGCATAGCGGAACAAATCAGACAGGCCCTGCTCAACAACACCATCGAGAACAGCTACAAATTAAAGGTCGCCTTTGTAAGCTCATACACAATTGACCCTCTCATCGATTTTCTTGTCGTAAAAGCGGCCGAAAACGACGTGGCCCTGGATACCTATAAAAGCGACTACGGCCAGCTAAACCAGGAAATCCTTAATCCTCAAAGCGGCCTTTACAGAGCCAATCCGGACATTACCATTCTTGCCGCAGAAGCAGGCAGCATCGACGACAACCCGGTTCTGGCCGCCGAACAAATAATCAAGCTCTCCGGGGTTTTTAAGAACAATTCGAAAAACACCCTCGTTGTCTTCACTTTTATTCCCCCTGTTGGCTGGCCTTTGCATATCCTCGAAACAGAAAACGAAAAGTCATATCAAAAGGCCAATAACCTGTTAAAAGAAAATTTTCAGGACGACCCGCAAATACAGGTTTGTGCCGTTGACTCATTGGCATCATACTTCGGATACCGCAACGCATTGTCGCCCGAAATGATGAATATGGCCAGGATGCCATTCAGTGAACCTTTCCTGGAATTACTTTCGCTGAAGATAATGGCCCATATACGGGCCCGGCTGAGCATAATTAAGAAATGCCTTGTTCTGGATTGCGACAATGTCTTGTGGGGCGGCATAATCGGCGAAGATGGCATCGACGGAATTAAAATCGGGCCCGACTGTCCGGGCAGAGAATTCGTCGGCTTTCAAAAAGCGGTCCTCGAACTATACAGC
>JBAPXT010000287.1:0-5896 GCA_049284355.1 Sedimentisphaerales bacterium | reverse complement strand
CTTCCGGTTTGGAGGCATTAGCTTTCTGGCTCGATGAGAAGCTCTCCAAAACAACAGAACGACTATTCTCTGTCAAGGCCAATACGAACTTTTGGTTTTCGGTTTTATTAGTGATTGGTATTTCTATATGCAGTCTGAAATTGCTAATGCCTAAACGTATAGAAAAACAGAGCTATCGGGATGCTGCCCGATGGCTTATGGAGAATACTGATGGGAAGGATATTATAGCAGTTTCTGATGTTCGTATTGGTTTTTATTCCGGCCGTGGAATTGTCAAGTATAGTGGTCAGGCTGTACCCAAAGAAGCCCAATATATAGTAAAAGTATTCGAAGATGAAAAGAAGACACCGAGCGGCGAAGAGATGTTACAAACGAAAGAGGTTTTTTCTATTGAGGATAAGGACAAAAAATCCAAAGTTATTATTTATAGGCAAAATCATTAGTCTAAACCTGGTGAGGGGGTTCAGCGGTTTTCAGCTATGGCAGATTGAATATAATTTAGCATTGATTTCTGGTAGATGGGAAGGTCAAATCTAAGTGCATTATCACGACATTTCGAGGTGTCAAACTGGTTCCTCATTTTTTCAAATAACAAAATGCTTTCTTGCAGTGCCCTTGGACTTTGTTCATAGAAAAATATTCCTGTTGCATTTGCAGGTTGAGTCTGGTCTAACCCTATTACCGTTTCTAACGCTCCGCCTTTGCCAAAAGCTATAACCTGCTTACCACAAGCCTGAGCTTCAAGCGGCACGATGCCAAAATCTTCTTCTCCGGGAAATATCAAGGCTCTGCATTTTTTCAGATATTCGACAACCTCATTGTCGTTGACGTTATCAACGAAAAAGATATTAGAAGATGCCATGCTTTTCAGCCGGGGCAACTCAGGACCATTTCCTACAATTACGAGTTTTTGGCTGGTAGCAGCGAAGGCCTTAACTGCTATATCTACTCGTTTATAAGGCACCAATGCGGAAAGAACAAGATAGTAACCATCATCGTTGTCATCAGAAATGGCAAATCGATTGCATTCAACCGGAGGATAAATAACTATTGAATCTCTATCGTAAGCTTCTCTTATCCGGTTTTGGGTATTTTTACTGTTAGCGATGAAGCGTGTTACCCTGGATGAGACTTTTGCATCCCAGTTTTTGAGATAGTCCAACACAGGTTCTGTCAGCAATCTTTTTGGTCGGCTTAGTGTGTCCAGATATGCGTCCCGTACATGCCAAGCATACCGCATTGGAGTGTGGCAATAACATATATGTAAAAGGTCCGGCGGAACTTTAACACCTTTTGCGACACAATGGCTAAAACTCAGGACACAGTCATATCCACTCAAATCGAATCTTTGTATAGCATGAGGGAAAAGCGGCAAGTAACTCCTGAAGTTTTTTGCACTGCCAGGCAAATATTGAATATATGAAGTTTGAATTTTGTGCGTCTCTATGGTTTTCGAGACGGAGCCCGGGAAGTGCACCAAGGTGAAGATATCAGCATCCGGGTAGATTTCGCACATAGCTTCGAGGCAGCGTTCACCGCCCCGCATAGCAGTCAGCCAGTCACAGATGAAAGCTATTTTGAATCGTTTCTTATGTTCTGTTGTCGCGTTCGGTGGGAGCGAAGGTGCTGTAACAGGTTTAGTTTGTATAAGCGAACAATTTTTCAAAAACATAGACTTGTTGGAATGATGCTGACAGTTGGTTTGTTCACTGTTGTGGCCGTTTCGAATATTCAAGACACACTCAAGGCCTAAACAACCGACATTTCAGATTTTGTACTAGAGAAGAAGGCAGAAGCCACAAAAGAAGATTACGCGTTAACCCATAAAAAGCCCAGAACGAGAAATCGAAGTTATCGAGTATGATTCTAAGTCGCGATTTTAGCTGCTGATTGCGCCAGCCTAACGAAATGCCGCCAGGCGTAACAAATGTGCGTACTAAATACTCTGGGATATTTGCCACTTTGAATCGTCGAGTGACTTTAAAGAACAGAGCGAAATCCTCAGCAGAGGGATGTTCGGTAGAATAAAACCCGACTTCTTTGAATATTTCCAGACGGCACATCACGGTGGGGTGGCAAAACATATTATTTAAGAACATTTTCTTTCGGATGTGTTCGTGCTTATAGGGCGGACAGAACCGCCAGAGCGGTTTGCCGGAATGGTCGACAAACAGAGCCCACGAGCCTACCAAAAAAACATCGGGATTGTTTTCCAGAAACTCTCTTTGTTTAGCAAAGCGGTCCGGAGAACAAATATCTTCGGCATCAAGGCGTGCAATATATTTGTACGGTTTATGGTCACAGATATATCTGAGCCCGCGATTGAGAGCGTGTTCAATGCCCTCATTTGACGGTGAGTGTAACACGGTGGTCGAGGGATGTATTTGCTGCAACTGCTCCTCTTCGACCAATGTACTGCTGCCATCATCTACAACTAGCACATCAACCGGTATGACGGACTGAGAGACAGTGAACAAAGACCGTTTCAACCCCTCAAGATTATTATAATGCGGGATGAGAACCACAACATCTGTGATTTTTGGCAAAGGACATTTTACATCCATGTTTGTCGAAGCAAATTCACGCATCAATTTCAAATATCATGGTTCTTAGCTGTCTACATATATTAAGCAATCTTGCCCCGAGCAGACTTTTTAGAAGCAAATAGAACATCTCCGGCCTTCGGCATCCCAACTGCCATAGTTTCCGCAGCTCCCTGCGTGCGTCTTTTAATTTGTTGCCGCCTACAAATTCTCTGGCTAAAAAAAGATGGTACTCATGCTTGCCTGCTGCATCATCGTAAACAGGCAAACCGTTCGGATAGGAACGAACGAGTGTATCGTATGAATCTTTGCCTGTTGCAAGCCGTTCTACATGGAGCTTTCTGGCAATATCGGCATATTGTTTTTGAATCGGCCACTTGGAAACACTTATCGCCTCAGCAGTAACTCTATACTGGTACAAGTGTTCAGGCAAAATGTCGATGTCGAAATATTGTGATAATCTCAACCACAAATCATAATCTTGTGAGTGGCGAAAAAATTCGTGATAGAAACCAACTTTTGCCAGGTGAGATTTTCTTATCATTGCTGAACCGTGCATAAACAGATTTTTACTTGCCAAGTGTTGCTTTATTCCCTTTTGAGAGTACTTGTGGTCTCTGCTTGTTCGAAGAACGCCATCTACGCTAAATACGTCTGCAAGACAACCAATCACAGCAACTTCCGGATGATTTACCATATAATTAAGTTGTTTTTCGAACCTGGTTGGGAGAGAAATATCATCGGCGTCCTGGCGAGCTATGTACTCGGATACAGCTAATTTTACCCCCCTGTTCAGCGAGCGCGTCAGCCCAATATTGTTTTGGTTTACTATCGAGATCCGGTTATCCTTAGTTTGGTATTCAAGAAGCATATCCAGACTATCATCTTTTGAGCCATCGTTGATAATGATAAACTCGAAATTCTTATAGGTTTGATTCAGGATTGAGTCAATCGATTCACGCAGGTATTTTTGGCCGTTGTAAACCGACATTACGACCGAAATCACAGGAGCATCAATAAAGTTCTTTGGCTTTATTAGCTCGAAATCCCCGCTTTGGTCCGAATGTGTTTCTCTTATTAGCTCCAATTTGTTTCGGCCTTGCGCATAATAAACAGGCATACATGGTTTGCAAAACGCCTAAGTGCAATATCCAATATTTTTTTCACCAAGCTCGAAGTACGACTTTTCTTATCATATAGATGCTGCAGAAAAGGTTTTAATGTCAACACTTCATCTTTCAAGCCTTTAACTCCGTCATGGGGTTTCACATCAACCAATTCAAACCCTCTGCTTTTCAAACTATTGATAACGTCCTTTGGGTCAAATGCAAACTGATAAAAATTTTCTCTCATTTCTTTGGATTCTTTATATTCAGGATATTTTTTCATCTTTATTTTAGTTTTTCTCAGCGGGGACATCACAGGTACCGTCAGGAAAAGATATCCTAGCGGCTTAAGCACTCGAAACATTTCGCGGATGATTTTTTCGTAACCATCGTAAGAATGTTCTATTACTCCTAATGACCAATAGCCATCAAAGAAATTATCCGGAAATTGTAAATTTCTGACATCCCCAACCTTAATTTTCAGCTCCGGAGCAAATTGATTGACTTTTTTGACAGTTTCCTTCGCATAATCAACGCCGTAGGCATCGTATCCATGATAATGAAGAGCGCAAACTTTTTCTCCCTGTCCACATCCACCTTCAAATATTTTAGTCCCCGGAGGAAGGTATTTTTTTGTGTAACCAATTATGAACCTGTCGTTCTTAACTTTGATTTGCTCTTTAAGTTTCGAACTTTCGGACTTCCAATGCTGGTCCCAATAGGTGTCATCAGCTGCTTTGCCTATATAAACAAGCCGGTTATTACTTTTATCGAAATAGCGTATCATCTTTTCAAGTTTGCGATTATTTCTTTTTCCCGCTCTACTACGGTTTCGAGCGAGAAGTTGTTTCGAACTTGTTGTATTCCCGCTGCTGTAATGGAATCATAGGGTAGTTGGATAGCTTTTTTTATTACCTCAACGAGAGCGTTGGATTGGGTTCCTTTTGCCAAGTATCCGTTGACTCCGTCTTTTATGATATCATTGATTCCTTCTACATCTGTGCCAATACATGCCAGCCCACAGGCCATCGCCTCCAGCAATGTTTTCGGCATTCCTTCGTGCAGAGAAGGCAATATAAAATAGCGATAACGGTTAAGAACCGCCGGCAATTCATTATTGGGAACAACGCCCATGAAATTAACCTTTGCATTCAGTTTTTTTGCCAGAGCTTCCAGCTTATTGCGGATGTTACCTTTGCCGTAGATATCAAGCGTCAGGCCAGTTTGTGCGATAGCTTCGATGAGGTTAAAAAGGTTTTTCTCCTCGTTGAGCCTGCCGACAAAAATGAGCCGGTCGGCATACTTATTGGCAGATTCTGTCGGCGTAAAAAGCTGCGTGTCAATACAATTGGGTACTACCTGAACATTCTCTTTGGGAACTGAGTACCGCTCGGAAATATATTGCGATTGTTTTTCACTGGTGACTACTGCTATCGTGGCATTGCTGTATGCGAAACGTTCAATCAGACCAATCAGCTTTTGCTTGTACTTAGCCACATTACGCTTTTTTTTCAGAAGTGACCAAGTATAGCCCGTTCTGACCATAAGAGGTTTTCGATGCAGCCATTTGGCCAGTACGGCGGTCCAACTGCCGTCCATTTGATTGGTTTTGAGAATATCGCAGTTACTAAGCCGGGCAAAGTGAATTACCGGTGTCAGGAAAGAATAAAGCAAAACGCCCCAGAATCCACAAAAAAGGCGTGACATCGGAAGTACTTCAATACTGGGGTCAAGTCTGCCGGATAATTTCAGTTGTTTTGCCAATTCAGCATCCTTTTGGCCATAAGTCAGCCAATATACTTTCCTAAGATGTCCTCTGTGAAGGTGTTCCTCGTACAATTGTTTCTCACGGTCAAACAACCCCGTCTCAAGCCAGAGCTTAAGTGAAATACCACGTGTGAAAAATAAGGCAAGCTGCATAGTGTCAAGTACAGAAGATTGGTAAGAGGGTTGTGATTAGCGCCGACTCGATATTTTCTCGATTATCTGCTTGGCTTAAACGTTCCGGCAATACTGCTAAGCCGTTCAGAAAATTTCCAGGTCATAACTGCTGCCTGAATACGGATACGGTCTGTCCATGCAAAAGATTTTGTTCTTTTTTTATGAGATTCAACGTGAGTCATAAAATCGTAATATTGCTTTCCAACATCTTCCATTGAAGGATTGCTAATATTAGCCTGATATTCGTGATAATTTTTCGTTATTCTTTCGAGCAAATCAGGGATTTCGGCCGGTTTGGAAAAAGTC
>JBAPXT010000286.1:0-13973 GCA_049284355.1 Sedimentisphaerales bacterium | reverse complement strand
CTGGTGCCCTTATCGAAGGAGTGACATTTTTTGCGCTGTTGCTTTGTAGCTTGATTATTTTTGGGAACCGCTAAGAAGTTAAGAGCTCCAAAATGCGGTCAAGAATTTCAATGGCAGTTCTGATTATGTTTTTTGCGTGCGGTGTTGTTGCGGCCTCCGAGGGCGGCCCTGCTGCAACAGAACCAAGTATCTTCAGCGGCACGTTTGCAGATGCACTGTGGACGGTTGCGGCATTTGTGCTGCTCGTGGCAGTGCTGGGCAAGCTTGCCTGGAAACCCATACTCAGCAGACTCGATGCCAGAGAGAAATACATAAAGGAGCAGATAGAGACTGCTGAGAATGCCCGCAAAAAAGCCGAGAAACTGCTGGAGGAAAACAAGCATCAGGCTTTACAAATAGTTACAGATGCCGCCAAGCAGGCACAAAAAGAAACTCAGGAACTGACCGAGAAAACGCGTCAGGACGTTCTCGAAATCAGACGCAGGGCACATGAGGATATCAGGCATGCGCGCACCGCGGCATCAGAACAACTATGGAAGGAAACAGGCGATATTATTCAGGCGCTTGGCAGTGAAGTGCTGAAACGGACTATCACGCAGGAAGATAATCAGCGCTTTATTGACGAAGCCGTTCTCAGGCTGAGACAGAAGAAAGATAAATAGAGGCATAGACGAATGATAGCCCCGGGTAGTTATCTGGAAAAAACCTACGCGGCAGTGCTTTTTGAGCTTGCCGATGAAGCCGACACGCTTCGTGCGGTGAAGGATGACTTGGATTGCTGGACTGAAATTTGCAATATGGTAAAGGATTTTGAGAAATTAATCGTTTCGCCATATTTCTCCTCGGAGCACAAGCAGCAGTTTGTACACAAAATGTTATCCGGCAAAATCACTGATTTAACCATGAATTTTCTGGAGGTGGTAATCAGGCATGACCGAACAAGATTTTTGCCGCATATTATCACCGAATACAACAAGCTGTGGGATGCCCGCGCAGGATATTGCCCCGTGGAAGTTACAGTTGCAAAACAGATAAGCAATGATGAGGTTGAAAAGCTTGCGGCTGGTATAGCTTCTACGATAAATTGTAAGGTCAAACTCAAGCTGACAATTAATCCGGAAATTTTAGGGGGTGTAATCATCCGTTATGACGACAAAGTCGTTGATAATACCGTCAAAGGCAGACTGCACAAGGCGGTCGAAACCATTATAGAACATGGAAAAGGCAGGGAAATAAATGAAGTTTGATGTCCGTGAAATCAGTAATATCCTTAAGCAGGAGATAAGCCAATACAAGGGCAAACTTGATGTCTCAACTGTCGGACGCGTTGTCGAAGTAGGCGATGGCATCGCCGGCATTTATGGTCTGGACAATGCAATGGTTGGCGAAATGCTGCTGTTTGAGAACGACGTTATCGGCGAAGTCTTCAATCTTGAAGAAGATTCGGTCGGTGCAGTAATTTACGGCGACTATACAAAAGTAAAAGAAGGTTCGGATGTCCGTGCAAGCGGACAGTTACTTTCTATTCCTGTTGGCGAACAACTGCTGGGCAGGGTATTTGACCCTTTGTGCAGACCGATTGACGGCGGACCTTCTATCAAGGCTGAGGCCAGGCGTAACACCGAGTCCGAGGCGCCTGGAGTTGCACAGCGTCAGCCGGTCAACCAGCCTCTACAGACCGGCCTGAAAAGTATCGACTCAATGATTCCAATCGGGCGGGGCCAGCGAGAGCTTATTATCGGCGACCGCAAGACAGGTAAAAGCGAGATTGCTCTGGATACAATAATTAACCAGAAGGACAAGGATGTAATTTGTGTGTACGTATCCATTGGGCAGAAGGAATCGACGGTTGCGGAAATCATCGAAAATCTCAAAAGACACGGTGCGATGGAATACACCATTGTAATTTCGGCGGCGGCGGCAGAGAGTGCACCTATGCAATATATCGCGCCTTATTCCGGCTGTGCGATGGCTGAGTATTTCATGTATGAAAAACATCGTGATACATTGTGTGTGTACGATGATTTGAGCAAGCACGCCGTTGCCTATCGCCAGTTAAGTTTGCTGCTGAGGCGCCCGCCGGGACGCGAAGCATATCCTGGCGATATCTTTTATCTGCACAGCCGCCTTTTGGAACGAAGTGCCAAGTTGTCCGATAAATTCGGCGGAGGGTCACTGACAGCCCTGCCGATAATTGAAACGCTTGAGGGGCAAATTTCAGCGTATATTCCGACAAACGTTATTTCGATAACAGACGGGCAAATTTATCTACTGAGAGACTTATTCAATGCAGGGATACGTCCGGCGGTAGATGTAGGCACCAGTGTCAGCCGTGTAGGCGGTAATGCACAGGTTGAGGCGATGAAAAAAGTCGCCGCCAAGCTGCGGCTGGATTTGGCGGCGTATCAGGAGTTGAAAAGTTTTGCAAGACTTGGAACCGAGCTTGATTCAGCCGCCCAGGCCCAGATTGACAGAGGAAACCGGATGGTGGAGCTGCTTAAGCAGCCGCAGTTTGCACCTATGAGCGTTGGCAGACAAGTAATTACAATTTTTGCAGGTTCGAGCGGCCTGCTCGACGATGTGCCAATTGCGTCGGTCGGCCGCCTTGCAGAAGAACTGTTGAAGTGGCTTGATAAAAAGCATCCTGAATACGCTGAAGAAATCGACAAAACGGGAGAATTCAGCGACAAATTGTCGGAGAAATTAAAAACCGCAATAACAAGTTTTAAAACATTGAGAAGTAAAAGTATCGGTTAAGCAATGGCAGGAATACGACAGATATTTTATCGCCGCCGGGCAGTGGAAAGCATTTGCCGGATAACGCGGACAATGGGCATTATATCCACCGCCAGGTATAAGTTCTACTTTAACAAGCGCTCTGCAATTGGGGATTATTACAACTCCCTGGCAAAGGCGGCATACCTACTTGTTACCTCAGAAAAACCTATCGAACATCCCATACTAAAGGTTAATTCTTCGGGACGCTCTGTCATTTTTGCTGTTGGCTCGGTAAGAGGTCTTTGCGGTTCGTATAACGACGCCATCTGCCGGGTCGTTCGGGTGCACGTCGGCAGAGCAAATGACCTGGGTAAAAAACTGGACGTTTACGCTACCGGAGACAGGCTGGTTTCAATCCTGAGACAGCACAGCATAGTTCCGACAAAGATTTTCGCCGGCTCCGAACAAATATTGTCCGATGAACAGATTGACCAGCTTGCCGATGACTTTGCTAAGCAGTATGTGGCCGGTCAGCTCGATGATTTCAGAGTTGTTTATATGCGTTTCCATTCGATAGCAAGACAACGGGCGCAAACGCTGACAATTATGCCTCTTGTAGAGTTGTTAGATGACCTGGCAACACGAATGACTCTTATTTGGCCGTGGAAATTGACATTTGAGGATTTTCTTTTGTCACCGTCTGCTGATGAAATCATTGAAAGTCTTGCTGAATTATTAATTTGCACGTCAATACATCGTTGTCTTATTGATGCTGCGCTCAGTGAACATGTGGCGCGCATGCTGGCAATGAGAAACGCCACTGAAAATGCCGAAGATATGATTCAGGACCTGACCGGCGAATACAACAAGGCACGACAAAGCCAGATAACAAGAGAACTGCTCGATATAATAGGCGGAACCGGAGCTTTAGGATGAACAAAGGCAGACTAATACAGGTAATTGGAAGTGTTTTTGATGCACAATTCGCGTCGGAACAAATGCCAGCAGTGTACAACGCCGTTGTGGTACAGGGTGATTTCCCGGATGGCAGAACGAAGCTGTACGGAGAAATTCAACAACACCTCGGCGGCGGCAAAGTAAGAGCTATCGCACTCGGTAAAACCTTTGGCCTGCGACGCGGAATGGAAGTAATCGATACCGGTTCGCCGCTGACTGTTCCTGTTGGACTTCCCATGCTCGGCAGAGTGTTCAACCTGCTCGGTGAGCCAATTGACGAGCTCGGACCGGTTAAGACCGATGTTAGAATGCCGATTCACCGCCAGCCTCCCAAGCTGGTTGATTTGTCCGCGAAAACTGAAATGTTTGAAACAGGTATAAAGGTGATTGACCTACTGTGTCCATTTGTACGCGGAGGCAAGACAGGTTTGTTTGGCGGAGCCGGTGTCGGAAAAACAGTAATTATACAGGAACTTATCGCAAGGGTTGCGAAAAAACACGGCGGTTATACCGTTTTCGCGGGAGTCGGTGAGCGCACTCGGGAAGGCACCGACCTGTGGCTGGAAATGCAGAAAACCCGTATCGGCGATGGTGACGATACCGTGCTGAACCATACCTGTCTGGTATTTGGCCAGATGAATGAGCCTCCTGGAGCTCGCCTTCGGGTCGCCCTTTCTGCAATGACGGAAGTGGAATACTTCAGCGAATGCGGCATAGGTGACACTTTGCTTTTTATAGATAATATTTTCCGTTTCTCACAGGCAGGTTCCGAGGTTTCAGCTCTGCTGGGACGAATTCCGTCGGCGGTCGGCTATCAGCCGACGCTGGCTACCGAAATGGGAGAACTTGAGGAGCGAATAGCTTCAACCAAAACGGGTTCCATCACATCCGTCCAGGCGATATATGTTCCTGCCGATGATTTGACCGACCCCGCACCTGCGACAGCTTTTACGCATCTGGATTCTTTCGTCGTCCTTAAGCGTTCCATTACACAAAAAGGCATTTATCCTGCCGTTGACCCCCTCGAAAGCACATCGCGAATACTTGACCCCAACATTGTCGGACGGGAGCATTACGATGTTGCTCAGACAGTCCTCGAATATCTCCAGCGGTACAAAGACCTGCAGGATATTATTGCGATTCTCGGCGTCGACGAACTGAGCAAGGAAGACCAGACAGTTATAGCGCGTGCAAGGAAACTTGAAAAATTCTTTTCGCAGCCGTTCTTTGTTACAAAACAGTTCGTAGGGCTTGATGGAATATATGTGGACAAGACTGATACTATCGAAAGCTGCAGACAAATCTGTCAGGGTAAATGGGACCACTTGACGGAGGAAGCATTTATGTACGTCGGTACCATTGAAGACGCTGAACAAAAAGGATGGAAACTGTCGTCGCGATAAAGGAGAAATGAATAGTGCCGGCTCATCCACCATTCCGATGTATTGTAGCGTCGCCTTCAGGCAAACTGCTTGATTGCATGGCGACATCGGTAATATTCCCCGCTCACGACGGCAAGGTCGGCATTTGGCACAACCACATCCCGATGCTTTGCAAACTGGATGCAGGTATAATGAAGATAACCGGCGTTCCGCAGGATGTTGGTACACCGCCGGAAATAACTTCTTTATCAATTGCAGGTGGTTTTGCGCTGCTGGCCGCAAATGTTCTTACAATTATAACGGCGTATAGCAGGGTTGAAAAAAATACATCTGTTGAAAAAACTAAAAAATCAGCAGCTGGAACATAACAACATCTCTCTAATGCGCTTATGTTAAGAAAAATATGCCTGCCTTTAGGCCGTTTTTGACAAAAATCTATCAAAATTCGTAACCCCTTTATCTAAAGACAGTTACAAATAACACCCCAATCTTCACTAAAATTCATCCAATATTTCACCCTCCAGACCGTAAATTTCGGTTGCTATAAACCGAACTTTAAGGTATATTGTTTTTTTAAAAGTACGAAAAAAATAAAGAATTTAGGGAACAGTAAGCCGCCTTTGCGCATCTTATAAGTGGCTAATGGTGGCCTTAATTATTAAGGAGTGTTATTATGAGCAAGAAAAGAGCATTTACGTTAGTGGAACTTTTGGTGGTGATAGCTATTATCGCACTGCTTATGTCGATATTAATGCCGGCACTGGCAAAAGCAAAGAAACAGGCAATTACCGTTCTCGATCACTCGAACCTGAAACAATTAGGCACCGCTGCCTCGGCGTTCACAAATGATAACGATAACTACTTCTGGAAAGGCTGGGGGGGTACCATGGATACAAGTCAGTGGTGGATGGATGTGATGCGACCGTACTATGGTAATCAAAAGCAAGTACGCTGTTGCGCTCTCTTTGCGACCCCTGGTGGTACTAACACATGGGACATGTGCAATAATTTTCCCAGCCCTACCCGTACCCCCTTCTGCCCCGACTACGGCAGCTTCGGCGTAAATGGCTGGGTGGAAAATGCGGACGCCCCAGCGGGTGGCGGCTCGGATAACCTGGCGAAAAATTGGAAGACTACCAACATCAAGGGTGCAATAGCGAAAGATGTTCCTTTGTTTTTCGAAGAGCCTTGGATTGATGCCTGGCCAAGGTCCGGGGGAGCAAGCGACGGTCCAGTCAATAACCCTCCGGAAGCTGACGACCTGCCGTGGCAGGGAGGCGATGATTTGATGATGGGCAGAGTCTGCAGAAATTGGCATAAAGACGGTTGTACAAACATGATTTTTTTGGATTTAACCGCCAGAAAGGTTGGACTTAAAGAGTTGTGGGTGCTGAAGTGGAATCAGATGTTCGACAACACAAAAGGCAAGTGGGCTTACCATGTCAAGCCGGCGAACTGGCCGGCATGGATGAGAAATTTTAAAGACTACGCAAGATAACAGTTGCACAAAAACCCCGCCTGCGGCCATCCGCAGGCGGGATACTAAACGAGCCGCACAAGTCAAACCTCTATTCTATCCGCAAAAAGGGCGTTTTTAGGGTCAAATTGGTCAAAAATGGGGTAGGAAAATTAGCGGTTGAGTGAATAGTCGTTAGTCAGTTGAGTCCGGCAAAAGCCGGGGGGAGATTTGGTTACGGGTCGATAGTCCCAAAAGCGTTCTGGAACTTGGCCGCTTATTTTTCCACAAAAAAACGCTTTTTAATGAGGCCTGATTACTTTTTGCTCTTCAAATACTTTCCCGCTCGGATAATCGGTGAAAGTTACTTTGACCACCAGCTCCTTCTCACCGCCGGTGATTTTGTCAGCTACGTCAAAAGTCAATCTGTAATTAGTGGTTATCATTGTGGCAAACCAGAGCTTTTTTAGCTCCCCGGGTGTTACCTGCCACCGGCCGAGCATCGCCTGGCCCTCTTTTTTGTTCAAGTCCCAAAGCTCGACGTCTACAGCACCGCTTGCCTTTACTATATCATCCTCTTCGTCGACCGGCTGTATATAAACAATCAGCGTTTCTTTTTTGCCGTCTTTGTCTTTGTCGTAAAGATTAGTGTATTTGGTAATCCTGACTTTTTGCAGGTCGTAGAGGTCTTTAATCCTGACCTCAGGCGGTAATTTGTAGAGAACCTGTACCTGTTTTTTCAATTGTTCGACTTCTAATTTGGATTGTTCGACCTGGCTTTTCAGCTCCGCTTTTTCCTGGCCCAGGGTGTTAATCTTTTCTTTCAGGAGCGCTTTGCTGTTTTTGCTGCCGTCATCACAGCCTGCGGCACCAGCAAGCAGGCATCCGACCAGAATGATGGTTATTGCTCTCACTTGTCTACCCCTTTCCGACTACGGCCCGGCGAGTCTCCGCCGAGACGAGTCGAACCATCGCTTTTTAACCGGGCTACTCCTGGCTCCTGACGATTTCCGGCGCTTTCTGCAGTACCCTATCGACCAATCCGTAGCTGATTGCTTCTTTTGCCTCCAGCCAGAGATTCCGGTCGCAATCCTTTTCTACTTTTTCGGGGCTTTGGCCTGTATGCTGGGCCAGTATACTATAAAGCCGGGTACGCAGCCGCAGTACTTCCTTCACTTCAATATCCAAATCGGTGGCGGGTCCCTCCAATACGCCTGCAATTAACGGCTGATGCAAAAGCACCCTGCTGTTAGCCAGAACGAACCTTTTGCCGGTTTTGCCGCCCGTCAGCAATACTGCCGCCATACTTGCCGCCTGTCCGATGCAATAAGTTGCGACATCGCATCGCAGAAACTGCATCGTATCGTAGATTGCAAGCCCCGATGTGATAGAGCCGCCCACTGAATTGATATAAAAATGGATATCGGTCTTACTGTCTTCGTTGCTGAGAAACAACATCTGAGCGATAATTAAATTAGCCGCAGCATCATCGAGCACTCCGCCCAAGAAGATTATTCTATCTTTGAGCAGTCTCGAATAAATATCATAAGCGCGTTCAGCTCTGCCGCTTTTTTCAATTACTATGGGCACTAAATTTTGATTAACTGTCATATCTTATATCTCGTATTGCGTTCTTACTTTTTACTTTTTTCCTTTTTTTCTTCCTTTTTATCTTTATCTTCCTCGTGGAGCACCTCATCGATAAGGCCGTACTTACACGCCTCCTCTGCGCTCATCCATTTGTCTCTTTCGGTCTCTGCGGCGATTTTCTCAATCGGCTGACCGGTATGCTTTGAAAGAATCTCGTTTATCATAGTTTTGGCTTTTAGAATCTCCTCGGCCTGGATTTTGATATCGGCTGCCTGTCCGCTGACGCCGCCCCAGGGCTGATGGAGCATAACTTTGGCGTGCGGAAGTGCGAACCGTTTGCCCTTTGTGCCGGCAGCCAATACCACAGCGCCGCCGGACTGAGCCCTGCCGATACAATAGGTCGCAACAGGAGAACTGACAAAGCGTATAGTATCGTAAATAGCCATTGTATCGTCAACGCTGCCGCCCGGGGAATTAATGTACAAGCTGATTTCGCTGTCGCGTTTGATATTCTCAAGGTACAGCATCTTCATAATAACCTCGGCGGCCCTGGCGTATGATATCTCCCCTATCAGAAAAACAATGCGGTTATCCAGCAGCATGTCGTCAAGACTCATCTGACGGTATCGCTGATACTGACTCCCAGGGCCGTACTGGTCATACACTTCCGGGAGTTTCAAAATCTTTCTTTCGGGACGTTCAATAAACATTTATTACTTCCTTCATACGGTTGATTATCAATACCCAAAATACCTTATCGGGTATTTTTGCCCTTTGGTTTTCTTTTTTGGGCCGTTGTTTTGCTCTTTTGAGGCTGTTTTTTCTCTGCCGCAGCGGTTTTCGCGGCTGCCTTTTTAGCCTTTTTCTTCACAGCTACCTTAGTGGTTTTCTCGGCTTTTTTGGTTTCTTTTTTGGGCTCGACTTCAGTTATCTTCGCTGATTCAAGCAATTTGGCAATACATTTATCTTCCCGGACCTGCAATTTGAACTGCGCCAACGAGCCGTCGCGTACCATTTCTTCTCTCATCCTTTCAGGACGCTGTCCCCGCTGAACAGCCAATTGTGCGATATGGCCGTTAATTTCCTCATCAGTGACATCCATGCCGAACTTTTCGGCAATTTTAGCCATTATAAAGAATGTTTTGAGCTGTTCTTTGGCCTGTTCTTCACTGCCTGCCCGCAGATGTTCCATCTGTTCTTCGATTTGCTCGCGGCTCAATCCGCGCATCATCAGATTGGAATAGTGTCTCTGCAGCAGCGAGGTCGATTGTTCTGCAACCACGTCCACAGGCAGGTCAAAACTGGTATTGTCGAGCATATACTTGTGAATCTGCTCGGCCATTTCGCCCTGCACCTGCTGCTCCAGCCGACTCTTCAGACTATCCCGCAATTTTTCCCGCAGTTCGTTTTCATTCTCGACGCTGAATCTTTTGAAGAAATTTTCATCCAGCGCAGCAGGTTTGAGCCATTTTGTTTCTTTAACGGTAATTCGAATATCTACCTTCTTGCCGCGATGCTCCTCCCGGAAATACGTTTTTGGGACATCTACGCTTGTTTGCCTGCTGTCCCCGGACTTGGCGCCTACAAGAAGCTCGTCAAGCTTTTCCACAGGGATTGCTCCGACAAAACCACTCTGTCTCACATATATCTCGATGTTGTTGAGTTTCTGCTCTTCCTCGATACCTTCAGCCTTTAGAACCACGTCAGCTATTATCTGGTCGTAAAGCTCAACCTCTCCGCCATCCCGCGGCGTCCATATACCCGACCATTTTTGTAACTGCTTGAGTTCTCCGTCGATTTGCTCGTCCGTAACTTCCAGCTTGCTCTTTTCCACGGGGATGCCATCCAGTTTAGGCAAATCAAACTCCGGACGCACTTCGACCTCAAACTCAAACTTTAACGGGCCTTCAGCCGGCAGAGCTATCTTTTCAAAATCGATATCCGGGTCGCGAAGAACATCCAGTTTATTATCCTTAAGGGCTGACTCGCTTGCCTCGGCCAATAATTTCAGCTTGATTTGCTCTGTAGTTTCTTTGCCGAACCTTTTTTCCAGAAGGCGGCGTGGCACCCGGCCTTTTCTAAAGCCCGGCACTAAAGCTTCCTTGCGCAAAGTCTCATACTGCTCGTCCGTGGTTTTCTTTACCGTTTCTTCGGGAATCTCCACGATGACTTTTTTCTTACAAGGTCCTGCTTCTTCGAGCTTTACCGTGTTCTTCAACGCTGTAGATTGTTGTTCTTCTTCAGCCATTTTGGCGCTCCTAAACGATTTTGTCTTCGCAACATTGAGATAATAAACAAAAAAGGCATCAGGAAAACAACTTCCCTTAGCCAAATTTCAGCATTTTTTTAAACATATCGGCGACCAACGCCAAACTACCGCTTAGCCGATAACTCGCCGATACTATATAACCCTATAATCAATCCTTTATAAAACAGCTCCGTAAAGCGGGTGATGAGGGTCGAACTCACGACATTCACGTTGGCAACGTGACGCTCTACCACTGAGCTACACCCGCAATTGTCGAACTTAAAGTATAAAAGCTATTGCCATGTCCTGCAAGGGGTTTTTTGCAAAAGTTTGATGTTTATATCGGCCAAAAAACAGGGTTAGAGCAAGGCAAATCGGCAAATTTCCGGCTTGAGTTTGGCGTTGATTTTGGTAGTGTTAAGTATGGCTGGCACAGATTATATGGTAAAGGAGAATAAATGTTATATGCGATTACCATTCCAATTTTAGCGAACGTCATTGTGGCTACGCAGATTTCATATTTTATGGTATTGATGTTCTGTTTCATCGTCATTCCCATCGAGTCTGCAATTTTCTTCTTTTACCAGAGAGCTAACCTTCGTTTGTGGAGCAGCATATGGCTCATTGGTTCAGCCAACATTGTGTCATGGTTACTCGGCGTTCTTATCACCCCTTTCATACCAATCCCTGAAGGATTCAAGTGGCACAGCAACACCCCAACATATTTTTGGGGCGTTGTATTGGGCTTCGTGCTTAGTTACTTCCTTAGTTGGTTCATCGAATATCAATACCTAAGGCTATTTCGCCGAGTCTTTACTTTTGTACGACTTTCGTGGAGCATTGCGGCAACAAATCTTGTGAGCTATGCAGTGATTTGGATTATAACCTTTATACCCTTTTCATTGCGTTGGTTGCATAAGCATTGATTCTTCTTGTATGCGATTTTCTATTTTCGAGGAGATCGGTCAAAGATTCACCAAGACAGGATATAAAATGAACACAAAGTATTTAGGATTATTCAAAAAACGGTTGTATACTGCCCTGCCTTTGGTGACCATTTTTATTTTTATTACAACCGTATTTGCCGAACCAAATCAATTACCTGCGGATGCAAACGCCAAGTCGGAACGGAAGCAGGAAGTTGCTGAGGAGAAAAAAGCAGAGCGTCCGGAACATAGGCACCCAGCTTTTGCTGAACGTATCAAAGAACGAGAAGAGATGGTTGCCACGCAAATTCAGGCAAGGGACGTCAATGACCCGAATGTTCTAAAGGCGATGCGAATTGTGCCCCGGCACGCTTTTGTTCCTGACAACGAGCAGCAATACGCATACAACGACCAGCCGCTTCCAATAGGTTTCGGCCAGACGATAAGCCAGCCATATATTGTGGCGTTTATGACACAGGCTTTGGCGCTGAAACCTGATTCGAAAGTGTTAGAGATAGGAACGGGGTCGGGCTATCAGGCGGCGGTCTGCGCCGAGATTGCCGCTGAGGTCTATACCATTGAGATTGTCGAAGGGCTCGCAAAATCCGCTAAAGAGTGCCTTAAAGAGCTGGGCTACCCAAACGTATTCGTCAGGGCCGGCGACGGGTATTTCGGCTGGAAAGAGAATGCGCCGTATGATGCTATCATCGGAACAGCAGCGGCTGGGAAAATACCCCTGCCCTTACTGGAGCAATTAAAGCCGGACGGCAGAATGATTTTGCCTGTGGAAGACCACTCTGGATTTCAGTATCTGGTCCTGGTCACAAAGGACCAGAAAGGCAATCTCAGCAGAAGAAATGTTATGCCAGTCCGATTTGTTCCTATGACCGGCGAGGTAACGAAGCCGGAGGGGAAACACCCTAAATAAATTACGTATTTCATTGAGTGACAGCACTATATGTTCTGGTTTAAAAAACAGCGACGAAATCGGCTTGCCACTCGGCAATTTCCTGATGTGTGGCTGCGAATCATTGAAAAGAACGTGCCATTATACAACAGATTACCTTCCGAGGACAAAACCGAGTTGCAGCATCATATACTTATCTTCATCGGCGAAAAGAGGTTCGAAGGCTGCCGCGGACTTAAAATTACCGATGAAATAAAGGTCACTATAGCTGCACAGGCGTGCGTACTACTTCTGCATCGAAAGACCGACTATTATCCGGGGCTTTCTACGATACTGGTATATCCGCGTGCCTTTGTAATACGCCGAGTTGAACATTTGCCTGGCGGTGTAGTAGCAGAAGAGCCGCAGGTCCTTCTCGGGGAATCGTGGCATCGTGGGCCGGTCGTTCTATCGTGGGACGACGTAAAACATGATACCGCCGACATCAACGACGGTCACAATGTCGTATTTCATGAGTTCGCACATCAAATCGAAAGCTCCGGCGGCAAAGGCGATGACACCATTGTTCTTAAAAACAGCTCAAGCTATATTGCATGGGCGCGTGTGTTACAAAAAGATTACGAAAAACTCAGGCAGGCAACTGCTCGATGCCATCCGACTTTTTTAAATAAATACGGCGCCACCAACCCGGAGGAGTTTTTCGCTGTTGTAACAGAGTTCTTTTTCGAAAAACCCAAAGAACTGAAAGAAATTCACTCTCAGCTGTACACCGAGTTAAAGCAGTTTTACCAGCAAGACCCTGTCAGCTATTTAACCTGAACATAAATTGATTCGAAACCAAACAGCTTGAAACAAAATTAAATAACGTTATAATACACAGTAATAATTTTTAAAGGAAGATAAGCTACCACTAATAGAGGAAATAATCTATGGAGAGCCGTCGCAAAAGCAGAATTAAAAAATTACGGAAGAGCGGTTTCAGGGCCCGGATGCGGACCAGTAAAGGGCGCAAGACAATCAGCAATAAACGCCGGGCAGGACGTTCGGTCAATGTCAGAAGTCTTTTTAAGAATATGTAGAACCGGTTACCAGCAGGTAAATCCCTTCAGCATTACCAACCGGCAAGCATCAGACAATAAGCTGTGCAAATCCCTTTCGGATTAGCATAACTGCAATGGCAGCCAATAAAAGGCTGGTTACCTTGGAAAGCGCCCTCGAGCCGGAATGCCCAATACCTTTTATCAATATCTCCCCTATACTAAAGATGCCGCCGGCCAAAAGGACATTTGCAAAAACAGATATAATGGTGGGGAACAATCCATATTCGGAAATTACAATCAACGATGTAGTTAAGACCGCCGGACCGACAATCAGAGGCGTACCTAACGGCACTGCTCCCAGCTCTTCGGTGGGTATTCGATGTTTTTTGACAGGGTTAATAATATCTGTTATGGAGATGCAAAACAGTATAGCCCCGCCGGCAATCATAAAATCTCCAATTGTAATCCCCAAAAATTTGAAAATCGCTTTGCCCAGGAATATAAAACCGATTGCCAAACACAAAGCCGTGAATATAGAGTGCAGAATAATCTTCAGCCGTTTCTTTTGTTCCAATCCTTCGGTTAAAGAAAGAAAAATTGGGAGTACCCCAATAGCGTTAACTGCTACAAATATAGGAATGAAAGCCATTAAAATATTTCTGAGCATATCAACTCCTTTTGAGACTTAAACTATCCTGTCAGAATTTCTGTGCTACAATTTCATCATTATATTCCGAACAGTTCAAATA
>JBAPXT010000285.1:0-4438 GCA_049284355.1 Sedimentisphaerales bacterium | reverse complement strand
GTTCTATGAGGGGCCCACACTTATCTTTGAAAAAACTAAACACTCTTATGATGAAACTATGGACTCCTTCAGTTTCTACTTGGTTGTGCTTTATCTGCATGTCAAAACTCAGACCGATATGCTGTTTTTCCACATTCCAAATCTTCCATTCAACGTCATAGTTGTCAATTTTCCCTGTTAATGACAGATCAACAATCTGGAGATTACCAGTGGGAAAAATGTTTCTCAAACTTTCCTCATTGGGATTTAGGAAATACTTCTGTAAAGCATCTGCACCAAAACTAGCATTCTCCGCTGCTTTGAGTGGGATCGCAAAACGGAACATTGTTCCAATAGTATTCCAGTCCTCACGGTTAATTTTTTGAAGGATCTTTTCCATAACAATGCCTATAACCTTTGATGGTTCCTGATCACCTTTGAATTGGCCATGTTCAAATGTGATAGTATCTTTTGTGACGACTATTTTGTGATCGATATTGTTGATAGTATATTGGTACTGGAAACCATTAGCCTTGACTTTTACTTGAAGTTTTTCATGCACACCTATCCCAGTTAGCACCTCTTTCACCACAGGTCGGATTTCTTCACATAGACTGCCCCATTCAGACTCTGATGTAACAGAGGTCAGTTCATCATAAAAAATCCCACCTTTCACATTGGCAATATATATATCTTCCAGTTTCATCTCAAAAGTCTCCTTACTAAGAAAGCTCAAACTCTTGGCAATATGAACTAAAAAACAGCTTAAACAAAAATGTCTAAATACCAAGTTCGACCTAAATTATCAATAAAAAATTAAAAATCCTCCCGCGATTTGAAATACCGATATATGTTCTTCGTTCTGCAATTTCCTCGCCATGCTTCTACTCCATCTTTCGTGAGATAGAATACTTAAATCCTTCTAATCTGTCAATAAAATTAACCCCACGATACTTCCCCTCCGCTGTTGCTCATCCATTTTACCCCTAAATCTCTCAATCCGTCAACCCAAAAATCCGCGTCAATCAGCGTAATCAGTGATTAAATTTTTCGTTTGACTTTTCTTCGAAAATATGTTAGAATATTCGCCAGTTTACCAGCTCGCCTCGGCGTAGCCAGAGGCGAAGCCGGGCAGGTAAACGCAAACCGCCCAGTAGGGCACGTCTTCAGGCCCAGTTTACCGCGACATCTTTATGATGGCGGGCAGGCCAAGTTAAATAATCTATTAAATAAAACTCGTTTGGAGCATTTGAAAACTTGTCCGCTACTCCTTTTGGAGGGACGGAAGCGATGATTGTCTGCCTTGAGTAGAAAATTCAATCAAAAATGATTAATTATGCAAAACAAACCCAATCAAACCCAATTTTCACCCAATTCAAACCCAAAACAAAGCCAAACAAAGCCAAAAAGCCGCAAAACCGCCGAGATTGACAAAGGGCGGCCATCCGCCTTCGATAAATCTTCCGTCTTCGCTGTGCTACGCCGGACAGGTCGGATGGACGTAGGATTGACAAAAGGCACCCAAAACTATAATCTATTCGAGTTGCCCTTAGGTAATAGTTACTTGGAGTAGGTTATGCCAGTTCCCGGGCGAATGAAACGACTTGAATCAGTTATAAGCATCTGCCTGTTAGCGGTCCTTATTATCATCGGTGTCGGGGTGTTCCTAAAGCAATCCAAATATGATGTAAGCCAATATCCGTCTTCGCTGCGCTACGCCGAGACAAGCCGGCAACAATCGGATATAAGCCAAAGCCCGAACAGCGATGGTCTCACCCCAGCCGGTTACGAAATGCTTTCAAAGGCTGAAAGTTATAATGCTGATAATCTTTATGAAAAGATAGACGGCAAGGCCCCTCTTTATCTTGAGGCCGGCTTTAAGGAATTGTCCACCCAGCGATTTGTAAGCACAAGTGACAAAGGGCTGTGGATGGAGCTTTATATTTATGATATGGCTAATATCAAAAATGCTTTTTCCGTCTATAGCGAGCAAAGGAGAGCTGAAGCAGAAGTTTTTCCATCTATGCAGTTTGCATACAAAAGCGGCAACGCCCTGTACTTCGTGCATGGCAAATACTATATAGAAATAGTCGGGGCCTCCGAATCAGGAGAACTATCCAAGGCAATAGCGGAAGCCGCACAGAAGATTGAGGCGAATTTAGCCATTGACCCTAACGCAGGGATAGCAGAACTATCGTTTTTCCCTCAGGAGAATTTGGTCCCGGGTAGTTTTAAGCTTTATGTGGTAAATGCCTTCGGCTGTGAAAAATTAACCGATGTCTTTACCGCGAGATACCAGCTTGGAAATGAAACTATCACCGCTTTTATAAGCAAAAAGGCCGATTCTAAGGAAGCTGAGGCGACGGCGGAAAGTTACCGCAACTTTCTGACTGAAAATGGAGCAGTAATAAAAAACACAGACAATAAAACGCTCGTAGGTAAGGTGATGGACTCTTACGGCACAACTGAAATTGTTTTTACAGCAGGGCCTTTTGTTGCCGGTATTCACGAAGCAGAGGACCAGCAGGCGGCAGAAAAGATGGCAGAAGTACTTATTAGCAGACTCAACTCATTAAATAAGGATTTAACTGCAGAGAGCGCAAAGACCGCAGAGAAAAAAAATGGATTCCTGCTTTCGCAGGAATGACAGTATTAAAAATCTCTGCGTGCTCAGCGAACCCTGCGGTAAATTATGAACGAACAAGGCGATAAAAAATTAAGTCGAAGACAGTTGCTGGCGCGAGTCGGCAAGGCAGGTATTTCAATCGCCGCTGCAGGGGCTGTTTCGAAACTACTTTACGATGCCAAAGGGCCGAAAGGCGGTGTTGGAGATGAAAAACTCGTAACGCTAAAGGATTTTTCGGTGGAACAGCGTCCCGGCCAGACGATGAGTATTGCAAAAGGTCCAGACCGGGTGAAAACTATCGACAAGGCAATAGAACTACTCGGCGGCATAGAAAGATTCGTCAAGCCGGGCGAAACAGTTGCAATAAAACCCAACGTCGCATTTGCGACGCCGGCGATGTTATGCGCTACGACTAATCCGGAGCTGGTGGCTGAAGTGGTTAGGCTGTGCTACACAAGAGGCAAGGCAAAAAAAGTCATCATTATCGACAATCCGATTAACGACCCTGCGAGCTGCTTTACGTTAAGCGGCATAGGCAAGGCGGCAAGCGAAGCCGGTGCGGAGGTCGTATTGCCAAAAGCTCACCTGTTCAAAGATACTACGCTAAAAGGCGGCCGGCTTATTAAAGATTGGCCCATCCTATTTGAGCCGTTAAGCAAAGCGAACAAGCTGATTGGTATTGCCCCTATTAAAAATCATCACAGGGCCGGGGCTTCTTTGACAGCGAAAAACTGGTATGGACTTTTGGGCGGACGCCGGAATATCTTTCATCAGGATATTAACACAATCGTTGTCGAGTTAGCTATGCTGGTAAGGCCTACATTAGTAATACTGGACGGCACGGAAGTTATGATGACAAATGGCCCAACCGGAGGCTCGACTTCGGACCTGAAACGAGCCAATACTTTAATCGCGAGCACTGATTGCGTAGCGGCTGATTCCTACGGCTGCACACTGCTGGATATGAAGGTTTCAGATTTGCCATACCTTGCAAAAGCCGAGAAAGCAGGCGTGGGGACAACCGATTACGAGAAACTGAAACCGATATTTGCTACGATTAGTTAAGTTTATGAGAATTACACAGACAAGACGGCTAAGTCAGGTTTTCTTCTTTCTCCTGTTTGTCTGGCTTTGTATAGTCAGCACAGCAGGCGAGAAACCGTGGCAGTTGCGGGGCTGGCCTGTGAATTGGTTTCTGCAGCTTGACCCGCTGGTGGCGATAGGGACGATGCTGACTACGCATACGCTCTACCGGGGCCTGCTATGGGCAATGGCAACAGTTGTATTGACAATAATAATCGGGCGATTTTTCTGCGGATGGGTCTGTCCATTCGGGGCACTGCACAACTTCGTCGGCTTTTGGGGCAACCGGAAAAAGACAGTGGCGCAAAAAGTCCTGCTCAACAAATACCGAAAGGCCCAGTGCATAAAATACTTTGTGCTCATATTCTTTCTTTTTACGGCTGCGTTCCCATCTATTGCAGCAAGTTTGCAGACAGGCTTGCTCGACCCAATACCATTGATGACCCGTTCTTTTAATCTGGTATTGCTGCCGATTGTTGATGGGGCTGTTAATAATATTGTCTCGACAAGCAGCCGATTTTATGCGGGCGGCTGGTTAATATTCGCGATATTTTTGACGGCTGTTCTGCTCAATTTGATTATACCGAGATTCTACTGCAGATTTATATGTCCCTTAGGGGCGTTGTTTGGCGTCATCGACAGGTTTGCCTTTTGGAGAATCGGCAAAAGACGAAACGAGTGTATCAATTGCAAATTGTGCGAGAAATCCTGCGAAGGCGGCTGCGAACCTGCGGGAAACATTAAGATAAG
>JBAPXT010000284.1:0-13892 GCA_049284355.1 Sedimentisphaerales bacterium | reverse complement strand
GTTATATACAAGCCCCCCCTCCTATATCCGACTTGTATAGGTACTATTTTGTTGCACAAAATCAGCCCTTAGCCGTCAGGTCGATACTTCTCATCATGTTTCTGTTTCAAATAGGCGTTCAGGCGATGAGCGGCGTCCTTGCTGTAAGCCAGGCATTTGTGCATTCCGACGTTGAAAGATTTTGCGAATTCGTCGGATTTTACTGCTGAATGCGCAAAGCCTTTATTGGTAGATAGATACGGCTCATCAACCACCGGTGCTAAGCAATAGATTGCGGTTGCAAAGCCGGCAAAATAGACTACCAGTAAGAATATAAATTTCCTTCTCCAGCCACCCATAAACCCCTCCTACAAAAGCAGTTATCGGCCGTTTCTCCCACCGGCCGCTCGTACTTGTCTCTTACTAAACTTAAGATATAAAACCACAGTTGCCAAATAGAAAATGAATAAAAAAATACGGGTTTTTGATAGTGATAATGAGCCCGTCTTCGTTTTACTACGCCGCGGTCTTTGCTTTGCTTCGAGGTGTTAAAATGGGCGGTTTGGGTAATTTGGGTAAAGAAAAATGCGAAAAATGGGAGGGGAAATTTTCATAAAATGCATTAAAAGGTGGTAACGGCGCGGGTTTAGGGGGAAACGTTGGAAAATATTCGAAAACGTTCGAAAACCGTATAGAACCCTTCGACAAGCTCAGGGCAGGACGTTAAAGACTGTATGAAAATATTCGGAAATATTGGAAAATTTATGGTAGGTAATGCATACTATCATTTCCGTATTGCGTCGTTCGTATAGCGTATCGCGCGGGAGGAATTTTTAGCCATGAATTTTACTTTGACGGGGATTGTGGGGTTGGGTAATGTATGAGCATAAACAAAGAAATCCGCGAAGCGATAAGACAGGGCTAAGGTTAAATGAGCAGAGGCAAAATTCTAATAGTAGAAGATGACCGCGATATCGTAGAAATGGTCGAGTATAACCTGAAGCAGGAGGGATATGAAACAATCCATGCTTTCAATGGTGAAAAAGGGATTGAACTGGCCGGCAAGGAAAAACCCGACCTTATTATACTTGATTTGATGCTTCCCGCCATCGACGGCTTCGAGGTATGCAAAGCCCTGAAACAACAGCATTCAACTGCTCATATCCCCATCATTATTCTTAGTGCAAAATCCCGCGAGACCGACAAGGTGGTGGGGCTGGAACTGGGGGCTGATGATTACGTGACGAAGCCATTCAGCCCAAGAGAACTGCTTGCAAGGGTAAAAGCTGTTCTTAGAAGGCATAGGGAACAACCTGCCGAGGAAATAAAAGTAGGCCAAATTGTTATAGACAGCACCAAACACAAAGTGCTGGTAAAGGGGCGGGAAATAGAGCTTACCGCCACCGAATTTCGACTGCTGGAATGTTTGGCTCGACGTCCGGGGGCAGTGTTTACGAGGAATCAACTGCTCGACGCAGCCGGTGTCGACGGCTCGATGGTTTATGACAGGACGGTCGATGCTCACATTAAATCCCTGCGTCGGAAACTCGGAAGCGCGAAAGACTATATCGAGACGGTCAGAAGTGTTGGGTACAGATTCAGAGGCATATAAATGAGAGTCAGGATAATCTGGAAGTTATTCACCGCTTTTGCTTTGTTGACGATTGTCACTATTGTTATTTTGAGCTCTTTCCTTGTAATCGGGCTTGGCAGTAACGCCGAAGCAAAAATTTCGCAGAGGCTGCAGAGTAATACAATTCTGGCCGGTGAAATCTTCAAAAAAGCAATGCTTGAGGGAGATGTCGCTTATATTCAGCGCGAAGTAAAGAATCTTGCCATAAATCTTAATCTTAGAATTACGGCAATAGACAAACAGGGGAAAGTGCTGGCTGATTCTGAGAGAGATGCTTCGTCCATGGAAAACCACGGAAACAGACCTGAGTTTATTGAGGCGGTCGAAAAGGGTGTTGGCGAAAGCACTCGATTCAGCCAGACGCTTAATTATCCTATGAAATATGTGGCCGTGCGTGTTACAGACGGCAAAGAGGTCGTCGGAGTCGTTCGTATAGCTGTGCCTGAATCCGAAGTTCAGCTCGAGTTACATCAGCTTTACAGGGCGGTGATGCTCGGCACTGCCGCTGCAATTTGTATTGCGGCGATAATCGCATACGTGATGTCACGCGGAATAAGCCGGCCGATTCGGCAGATGAAAGAGGTCGCCGGTGCAGTTGCAAAAGGACAGTTCGATAACAAAGCTCTCGTTAAAAGCAACGACGAACTCGGCGAGCTGGCCCAGTCGCTTAATGCGATGTCGGATGAGCTGAAGCTGAAAATTGAGCGACTAAAGTATCTTGACAAGGTGCGAACCGACTTTGTCGCTAATGTATCGCACGAACTCAAGACGCCCCTTACCTCGATTAGAGGATTCGTCGAGACCCTCGAAGACGGGGCGATTAACGACAGCAGCAATGCGAGAAGGTTTCTTGCGATTATCGAAAAACACACCCAGCGGCTTGGCAATATAATAGACGACCTGCTGCGTTTGAGCGAGCTCGAATCGGGCGGAGGGATAGAAATGGCTGAGTTGGACCTAAAAGGTCTAATTGACGAGATAGTAATGGGATTCGGGCACGCGCTGGCGGTCAAGCAACAGAGACTGTCAGTGGAGACATCTGGCGGTGATTTTACCGTCAGGGGTAACAAGGACAAGCTTGAACAGGTCTTTGTGAATTTAGTTGATAATGCGATAAAATACACGAAGGAGGGCGGCCGAATAAAAGTTTTGCTTGCAAAGGCCGATGATTCTGTGATTGTTACCGTGGAGGACAACGGCATCGGCATACCAAAGGAGGACATCGAGCGGGTCTTCGAGAGATTTTACCGTGTCGATAAGGCCCACTCACGCGAACTTGGGGGGACTGGACTGGGATTGAGTATTACCAAGCACATAGTATCAGCCCACAATGGGAAAATCCGCATCGAAAGCGAAGTCAACAAGGGAACAAAGGTCTTTGTGATACTTCCCAAGAAGTAAAAAGCGTATTTCTTTTTTCATCAAATTTTCACACATCCTTCATATTCGCTTCATACAGATGGCATATAGTTTAAGCAGTATACGATATGTGGTTTATTGTTTTTTTGAAGGAGAAAAAGATGAGAAAAGAAATCGTGCTGGCAATATGGATATTAACTATGGCTTTCGGAGGAGCAGCCAGGGCCGATGATGTCAACGAACTGAAAACCCAATTGGCCGAACAGCAAAAATTATTACAGCAAATGCAGCAGAGAATCGAACAACTTGAAACGTCACAGAAAACTCAGGAACAAAAAGTAGATGAAAAAATTACAAAGGCGGTGGAGAGCAAACAAGTCACCGCTGTGCCGGACAGTCTTAAATGGGCCGAGAAGGTCAAATTAAGCGGTGATTTTCGGTATCGGCATGAATCAATAGATTCGCAAAAAAACAGCAAGGACCAGTTCGGAACCAATCGTAACCGCATACGCGCAAGATTAGGCATTGATGTAAAAGTTAACGATGATTGGGATTTGGGGTTTAGACTTGCTACCGGTGCTGCCGACCCGGCATCAACGAATCAGTCTCTTGAAAATGGTTTCCAGAAAAAAGACATCTGGCTCGACCTTGCTTACTTCAATTGGCATCCTAAATCGATTGAGCGGCTGAATGTTTACGGCGGGAAAATGCCGCTTCCATTCTACAGGGCCGGCAACAATCAGTTAATATGGGATGATGATGTGAACCCGGAAGGTCTTGCAGCTAAGTATGTCATACCCCTGGGTAAAGCAGATAATTTATACATCAATGGCGGTGGATTCTGGCTTAAAGCCGACGAAGGTGCTACTGGTGGTGCAGCGGTCTGGGGTCTGCAAAGTTACCTGAAACATGATTTTGAAAACAAAGATTACCTGCTTGGCGGTTTAAGCCTTTATGCTTCTGATAACCTTAAAAACAAAGAGGGCTTATATAAATCTTCCGGTACGGGCAGCAGTAAATTTGGAAACACGATGAGCGGCCTTGGCACTACCGCAAGCCCTTACATATATGAAATGAATTATAATGTTCTGGAGGGCTTTGCAGAATATGGCTTCACGGTCGCAGATTTGCCCGCGTCGGTATATGGGAGTTATGTTAAAAATACTGCTGCGAACACATCAGAAGACAGCGGCTGGCTAATCGGGACCACCCTTAACAAGGCTAAAGAGCCGGGTTCGTGGGAGTTCGGCTACAATTACCGTGACGTTAAAAAAGATGCTGTTGTGGGTGTTCTGACCGATTCCGACTTTATCGGCGGCGGCACCGACGGTAAGGGGCATATGTTATGTGGAAAGTACCAACTGACCAAGAACATCCAGGCGACACTTACCTATTTCCTCGCCCAAAAAAGTGATTCGGATGATACTTATCGCCGGCTTATGGCAGATTTGATTTTCAAATTTTAAAAATTGACTGTTCGCAAAAAGAAAAGCTTTAACAGATAAAACAATTTAATTTAGGAGAAATGCAAAATGGAAACAAACAAGTATGAAAGGTCTGTAGGTGAAAACATATCACTTATTGTTATGGTATGTCTGCTCATCGGGATGCTTTGCACCTTTGTCAAGGCCGGCGAAAAAAAATCAATCACCATAAAAGGGTCTGACACTATGGTGCATTTAGTCAGCAACTGGGCCGAGGCATTTATGAAGCAGGACCCCAATGTTGAAGTTGCAGTGACAGGCGGCGGTTCGGGGACAGGGATTGCGGCACTGATAAACGGCACAACTGACATTTGCGCGGCTTCGAGAGAAATGAAAGAGAAGGAAAAGGAACAGGCCAAGGAAAAAAACATTGAAACGAAAGAAGTTGTAGTGGCCAGAGACGGCATCGCCGTGGTGGTAAATCCGAAAAATCCTGTAAAAGAGCTTAATATGCAGCAGCTTGCACAAATTTTCACTGGGACATACACGAAATGGAACCAGATAGGCGGCGGCGACAAGGAAATTCTTGTGTTTTCGAGAGAGTCGAGCTCTGGGACGTATGCGTTCTTTCAGGAACATGTTCTAAAGAACAAAGACTATACGCAAAGGGCGAAGCTGATGCCTGCAACATCGGCCATTATCGAGTCTGTTTCAACGGATGAAGATGCGATTGGCTATGTCGGACTTGGTTATGCCCTGTCGGCAAAGGACAAGGTCAAGATTATCGGGGTCAAGGCGGACGCCAACTCGCCGGCTGTTATGCCGTCGGACAAAACAGTAACCAGCGGTCAGTATTCCATCTCAAGGCCGTTGTATCTGTATGTGCCAGCCAAGACAAAGGCGGAAGCGACTGCGTTTGTTGATTTTTGCCTCAGCAAAGAGGGGCAAGAGATAGTTAGAAAAGAGGGTTACGTGGCAATAAAGTAATGAGACATTACTATAAGGACAAGATAATTAAATTATTTCTGCAATGGACGGCTTCCTTGAGCATAGTAATCGTGATATGCATCTTTGTTTTTATCTTCAAGGAGGCCATACCGTTTGCGAAGCACCCCGGACTGGGAGAGCTTTTCGGCACACGTTGGGTTCCGACCTCTCCACAAAAGGAGTCGTTCGGCCTTGTGCCTTTGGTTACCGGCTCTGTTGTGGTAACCGTACTCGCGATGTTGTTGACAATTCCTTTCGGGGTGGGTGCAGCGGTGTATATCTCGGAACTGGCGGTGCCTGTGGAGCGGGAGATACTCAAGCCGTTTATAGAGGTTTTGGCTGGCATTCCTTCAGTAGTGATTGGTTTCTTTGGCTTGATGGTGCTGGTGCCGTTCGTGAAGAGCTGCTTCGGGCTGGCGACCGGACTGACGGCGTTTGCCGGCGCGGTGCTGCTTGCGCTTATGGCGATACCGACGGTTACTTCGATTTCGGAAGATGCGCTGAGAAGTGTGCCGAGGTCCTACAAGGAGGCATCGCTGGCATTGGGCGCGAGCCGGATTCGGACAATCTGGAGAGTGACCGTGCCTGCCGCACTACCGGGGATAATGGCGGCGGTGATGCTCGGGACAGGCAGAGTCATCGGTGAGACAATGGCGGTTATGATGGTTACCGGCAATTCGGCGATGATAACTTTTTGGCCTTTCGATTCGGTCAGAACGATGACGGCCACTATCGCAGCGGAAATGGGCGAGGTGGCATTTGGCAGCGACCATTACAGGGCATTATTTTGCGTAGGCGTAGTTTTGCTTTTGGCTACGTTCGGGCTGAATGTGGCTGCGCAAAAGGTACTCAGCAGATACAGGATGGGATAATGACAGGGAATTTTTCACAGAAAGCAATGTGCTGGTTAATGCGGCTGACCGCCTACTTTGTGATATTGGTGGTCGGATTTATTGTCTTTGAGATTATCTGGCGCGGAGCGAGGGCGATTAGCTGGGAGTTTTTATTTAGTATGCCGCGTCGAAGCGGGGCTGAGGGGGGGATATTCCCGGCGATTGTAGGCACTTTTTTACTGGTGGCAGGCAGTATCGCCGCGGCATTTCCGTTGGGCATGGCGACCGCGATTTATCTTTCTGAATATGCCCGACAAGGCAGGTTTACGCACGCTGTTCGAGTGGCGATTGCCACTTTGGCTGGCATCCCATCGATAGTTTTTGGTCTGTTTGGGCTGGGACTATTTGTGATATTTCTCGGATGGGGCTGCTCGATAATGTCAGGCTGTGCGACGCTGGCGTGTATGATACTGCCCACCATTATAGTATCGAGTGAAGAGTCGCTGCGAGCCGTCCCGCAGTCGTTGAGGGAGGGCAGTTTGGCGCTCGGCGCAACCAAGTGGCAAACAATATGGAGCAATGTCCTGCCCTACTCAATTGGTGGGATGCTAACAGGACTGATTCTTGCAATCGGACGGGTTGCCGGCGAAACGGCGCCAATATTATTGTCGGTTGCTGCTTTTTATCTGCCTAAGCTGCCAAGGTCGATGTCCGACCAGGTTATGGCGCTGCCATATCATCTCTACGTGTTGTCAACACAGCACCCTGATACTGCCGCAGTTCTACCCAAAGCATACGGAACAGCTCTTGTCCTGTTAATTTTAGTTCTCGGAGTCGGGCTGGCGGCAATTATTTTGCGGATTCGCGTAAGGAAAAAGTACAAATGGTAATATGGAAAAACAACGGCCTAAGCGAGACGAAAATACACGTCAGTAACCTGGATTTTTATTATGGCATTACTCAGGCATTGTTCGGCATAACGATGGATATCCCCTCTCAGCGAGTAACCGCTCTGATTGGTCCTTCCGGGTGCGGTAAATCCACGTTCATTCGGACGCTGAACCGGATGAACGACATCATCGACGGCACACACCTTACGGGGCAGGTTCTCATAGACGGCGAAGATATATATAGCAGCGGTGCTGATGTTGTGAAGCTGCGTAAAAGAGTCGGTATGGTCTTTCAAAAATCTAACCCATTTCCGAAGTCGCTTTTTGAGAATGTGGCATACGGGCCTCGCACTCATGGAGTTAGAAACCACAGGGAACTTAGCGAAATCGTGGAAAGAAGTCTGCGGCGGGCTGCTTTATGGGACGAAGTAAAGTACCGTATGAGTGTGAACGCGATGGATTTGTCAGGCGGGCAGCAGCAGCGGCTTTGCATCGCAAGGGCATTGGCGATTGAGCCGGAAATACTTTTGATGGATGAACCGGCCTCTGCTCTTGACCCCAAGGCCACCGCTAAAATCGAAGATTTGATTGACCAGCTTAGCGATGATTACACGATAGTCATCGTGACACATAATATGCAGCAGGCAGCGCGTGTGTCTGATGTGACGGCGTTTTTCTATGAGGGGCACCTTATCGAGATGGGGCAAACCGAACAAATATTCACCAAACCGCAACAGAAAAGAACTGAGGATTACATTACGGGCCGATTCGGATAGAAAGGAAAACCTATGACGGTGCATATGCAAAAGGAAATCGAGAACCTCAAATCGAAGTTGCTGACCCTGTGTGCGGCTGTTGAGAAAAGTTTGTGTCTGGCAGTTCAATCGGTCAGGGAAAGGGATGCCGTCCTTGCTAAGAGCGTGATAGACGATGATGTGCATATAGACCTGATGGAGGTCGACGTGGAGGAGGAATGTCTAAAGATTCTGGCTTTGCATCAGCCGGTTGCAATTGACCTTCGATTTATCGTCACTGCACTGAAAATAAACAACGACCTCGAGCGCATCGGTGATTTGGCGGTTAACATCGCCGAGCGAGGCGAGTTTCTTGCCGGTCAGGAGCCGATTAGTGTGCCTTTTGATTTTGATGCAATGTCCGAAAAGACCCAATGGATGGTAACAGAGAGTCTCGACTCACTTGTTGATATGGATTGCAGGCGGGCTTATCAGGTTTGTGCCGCCGATGATGAAGTCGATGCTCTCAATCGCAAAATGTATAAGCAGGTTGAGACCAGTATCGTTGCTCATCCCGTGTGGACGCGAGGGTTGCTTCATTTGCTGTCGGTTTCGAGGCACCTGGAACGTGTAGCTGACCACGCAACAAATATTGCAGAAGACGTTATCTATATGGTCGAAGGTAAAATAGTCAGACATAAAGCCGAGGATTACAACGGGACGCAGATGAGAGGATAAAGCCAGCAGATTGTGGAATTAGTTAATTGGCGAATTGGTTAGTGAAACTACTGCTGTTTACCGAGGAAAATGGTCCGCCAAAAGAGCAGCAAGAACAAGAAGGCAACGAGAGCTAAATCTTTAATAAGAGAGTGGTATTGGCCGCTGTGGAGATACCCGCTTAGACTTGTAAGGTTTGATAATAGTACGGCAGCTACTTTACAGCCACTATCAACGGCTAAAGCCAAGCCGGCCGATACGGACAGAATGACGATAACGGCTATTGCGAAAATTACTAATATTTTGAACTTGCCGGGCATTATTTTTACCCCCTTGTATATCTGCAAATAATATTATATCAGAGACGGTTTTGCAATTCAAGTAGACAGTTGCAAAAAGGCGCAAGATGCAGCAATTTCGGGCATTGGGGACAGAAGCAGGAGATATTATAGGGCGAAGGGGAAAAAATTTAGTCACCAGTCGCTTGTCGTTAGTCGCCAGGAAAAAGAGATTGCCGCGCTGCCCTGCCAAAGCGGGTAAAGTTCGCAATGACCCGTGCCGGCGACGCCTGTCAAGATGGCGGGGCGGGATTTGTTTTTGTGCCAAAATGTGTTTTTTCCCAGATGGGAATACAGGCCAGTTCTTCGGAGTAGTAATTTTTGCATTGCATAATTATTTGTTAATAAGGCAGTTAAGAATAAAGGGGCCAAAATGAGCCGGTGTTGATTTTAAGCTGGTATATTTTTTGCATATTTGTTATAAGTTAGAGTTTTGGGGGGAAGGGCAGTTTTGAATTTTAATCCGCCACAGGCGGATAAACGTGAAACAGATTAAGAAGGGAAGCAATTATGGCAGTTAAAGATTTGGCATTCGAATCAGATGCAAGGAGTGGTCTGCTGGCCGGCGTGGAAAAATTAGCGGCGGCAGTCAAATCGACACTTGGGCCGAGAGGCCGAAACGTTATGCTGGATAAAGGGTGGGGCGGACCAACGGTAACCAAAGACGGCGTAACGGTGGCTGAAGAAATCGAACTTATAGACAAGAACGAAAACCTCGGCGCGAAACTTGTAAGAGAAGCGGCAAGCAAAACATCAAAGGTAGCGGGCGACGGGACAACAACGGCGACGGTGTTAGCTGAAGCAATGTTCAAAGAGGCATACCGGAACCTGGCGGCCGGTGCGGACGCGATGTCACTGGCCCGCGGTATGCAAAAGTGCGCCAAGGCGGTAATCGAGAAGCTGAAAGCGCTGGCAAAGCCGATAGATGTCACCAAGACCGATGACATAATCAATATCGCTTCGGTATCAGCAAATAACGATATAGAAATCGGAAAGATTATGGCGGAGGCATTCCAGAAGGTCGGCAAGGACGGGGTCATTACCGTTGAAGAAGGCAAAAGTCTTGATACAGTCGTTGACTTCGTCGAGGGTATGCAGTTCGACCGCGGTTACCTTTCGCCGCATTTCGTGACCGATGCGGAGAATATGGTCTGCGAGCTGGAGAAGCCATATATACTGGTTTATGAGGAGAAGATAAGCAATGTGGTCAAGCTTGTGCCGCTGCTTGAAAAGATAGCGAAGAGCAAAAGGCAGTTGCTGATTATCGCAGAAGACGTTGAGGGCGAAGCATTGGCCACGCTGGTGGTCAATAAACTAAGAGGGATACTGCAGGTTGCGGCGGTGAAGGCACCGGGCTACGGCGACCGGAGAAAAGCGATGCTGGAGGACATTGCGACGCTGACGGGGGCGGAGCCGATTTTCAAGGATTTGGGAATCGAGATGGAAAATATCAGCGTCAAACAGCTTGGGCAGGCCAAGAAGGTGACCATCGATAACGACAATACAATCATTGTGGAAGGGGCCGGCAGCAAGGACGCCATCAGCGGCAGAATCGAGCAAATCCAAAGCGAAATAGAAACGACAACGAGCGATTATGACAAGGAGAAACTGCAGGAACGGCTGGCGAAACTGACCGGAGGGGTCGCTCAAATCAATGTCGGAGCGGCAAGCGAAGCGGAAATGAAAGAAATAAAGGCGAGAATAGAAGATGCGCTTCACGCAACGAGGGCGGCTATCGAAGAGGGGATAGTGCCCGGCGGAGGCGTAGCCCTTATACGGTGTATCGATGCGGTCAGGAAATTAAAGCTCGAAGGCGATGAGCAAACCGGAGCCGATATAGTGTCAAAGGCGCTTACAATGCCGTGCTACTGGATTGCCGCCAACGCGGGGGCAACGGCGAATTTAGTAGTCAATAAGGTAATGGAAGGTAAAGGCGGCTTCGGGTATAACGCCGACACAGACCAATACGAAGACCTTTTCGGAGCCGGCATAGTTGACCCTGTAAAGGTAACGCGCATCGCACTGGAAAACGCCGTGAGTATAGCCAGCCTGCTGCTAACCACCGGCTGCCTTATTACCGAGAAGCCCAAGGAGAAAGATAAAGGGCCTCAGATGCATGGCGGCGGTTATGGCGGTATGGGAGGAGGCATGGGCGGTATGGATGATATGGGTATGATGTAAATTGGAATTAAGAAGACAGAAATCAGAAGCAAGAAGTAATAAGGAGCCGTTATGAAACTGAGACCTTTGGATGACAGGATTGTAATAAAACAATCGGAAGCGGAAGAAAAAACCAGCGGCGGTATTATTCTGCCGGATGCAGCGAAAGAAAAACCACAAATCGGGAAAGCAATTGCAATCGGGCCGGGCAAGGTACTCGACGACGGCAAGCGAAGCAAGATGAGCGTAAAGAAAAATGACGAGGTCATCTATGCCAAATACATAGGGAGCGAAGTCGAAATTGACGGAGAGAAATTCGTGGTTCTGCACGAGAGCGATGTTCTGGGAATCATTGAGAAGTAAAAATTAACAACTAAAAACGAGAAGAGGTAATGCAAAATGGCAAAGCAATTAATGTTCGACGATACGGCACGAGCACACCTTAAAGAAGGGCTGTCGAAGCTGGCAAAAGCGGTGAAAGTTACGCTCGGCCCTACGGGCAGGAACGTCATACTGCAAAGAAGCTGGGGCTCGCCGAAAGTAACGAAAGACGGCGTTTCGGTCAGTAAAGAAATCGAGCTGCCGGAACCGTTCGAGAATATGGGCGCAAAGATGGTGAACCAGGTGGCCAACAAAACCTCCGACGAGGTGGGCGACGGGACAACAACTTCAACGGTCCTGGCGGAAGCGATTTACGGCGAGGGCCTGAAGCACGTTACCGCCGGTGCAAATCCTATGGCCATCCAGCGGGGAATCAACAAGGCCACCGAAGCTGTCACGAAGTTTATTGAATCGGTGAGCATGCCGGTAAAAGGCCACAGCGACATTGCAAAAGTGGCAACTATCAGCGCAAACAACAACCCGCAGGTCGGCGAAATATTAGCTGACGCAATCGATAAGGTCGGCAAGGAAGGCGTCATCGAGGTCGAAGAAGGAAAGGGGATGGAAAACGAGCTGACCGTTGTCGAAGGTATGCAGTTCGATAAGGGGTATATATCGCCATACTTTATGACTAACCCGGAAACGCTCGAAGCCATTCTTGAAGACGCTTATATTCTGTTGCACGAAAAGAAAATATCCAATATTCGCGAGATTATACCGCTGCTTGAAAAAGTTGCGCAGGTTGCCAGGCCGTTATTGATTATGGCAGAGGACGTCGAAGGCGAGGCGCTGGCGGCATTAGTCATTAACCGCCTGCAGGGCGTGTTGAAGGTCTGCGCGGTCAAAGCGCCCGGCTTCGGCGACCGCAGGAAGGCGATGTTAGCCGACATAGCAGTGCTGACAGGTGGAGAGGTGATTACCGAAGACCTCGGGATAAAGCTTGAAAAAATCGAGCTTTCACAATTAGGGCAGGCCAAGAAAATCGTTGTAGATAAGGAAACGACCACAATAATTGAAGGATCTGGCAAAAAGCAGGACATCACTTCCCGCTGCGACCAGATTCGCAACCAAATCGAAAAGACAACAAGTAGCTACGACCGTGAAAAACTGCAGGAGCGGCTTGCAAAACTGAGCGGCGGAGTTGCCATTATCAAGGCCGGCGCTGCAACAGAGACGGAGATGAAGGAGCGCAAAGACCTTCTTGAAAATGCGCTTCACGCTACAAGAGCAGCAACGGAAGAAGGCGTTGTCGCAGGCGGTGGTGTCGTGTTCCTTCGCGCCATCAAAGAAGTAGAAAAAGCCAAAACGAAGGCCAAAGGCGACGAGAAAATCGGTTTTGATATTGTAAGCGGCGCCCTTAAAGCACCGACAAGGCAGATAGCGGACAACTCCGGCGACCATGGCGATGTTGTTGTCGCCGTCCTTCTTGAGAAACTTGAAAAAGAAAAGAATATCGGCTACGACGCCAACACCGGCCAGTTCGGCGATATGTTCAAAGCCGGAATTATCGACCCTGCAAAAGTTGTCAGAACCGCTTTGCAGAGCGCCGCTTCGGTAGCAGGACTGATGCTAACAACCAACGTGCTGGTAACCGATTTGAAAGACAAAGACGAAGAGCCGATACAGGGAGCGGTAAGATAAATTTTGTCGTGCGTGATGCGTATTGCGCAAAAAGAGAAGAATATATGGCAGGAAAAATAAGAACATACAGAGATCTGGATATTTGGAAAATGGGCATCGAGTTGGTTAAAGATATATACAAATCGACGGAACAGTTCCCAAGACAAGAGATGTATGGTTTAGTTAGCCAAATGAGACGGTCGGGTGTCTCCATACCTTCGAACGTAGCAGAAGGCTTCAGGAGATATTACAATAAGGAATATAAGCAATTTTTGTACGTATCATTAGGAAGTTGCGCAGAACTGGAAACACAGATAACAATAGCAAAAGAGTTGAAGTATATACAAGAAGACAAAGAAGCCGAACTACTTGAAAGATTAGATCATATTTGTCGAATGATTTCAAATCTATTTAAGAAACTCTAACGCACTACGCAATACGATATACGCAATACGAGAATATGGCAAAGCGGGATTATTATGAAGTTCTGGGGGTAGGCAAAAACGCCTCCGCTGACGAAATCAAACGCGCATACAGACGTATGGCAATGAAGTATCATCCGGACAAGAACCCGGATAATAAAGAAGAAGCCGAGACCAAGTTCAAGGAATGCGCCGAAGCCTACGAGGTCTTAAGCGACGCTGAGAAACGTCAGCGATACGACCAGTTCGGACACGATGGGTTACGCGGAGCGGGTGTGCGAGATTATTCGCACATGAAGTGGCAGGATATCGGCAGTGCATTTGAGGATATCGTCGGCTTCGATGATTTCTTCGGTGATATCTTCGGCACCCGGGGCAGAAGAGGCGGGCGAGCAGGTCCGGCGCACGGCTATGA
>JBAPXT010000283.1:0-1560 GCA_049284355.1 Sedimentisphaerales bacterium | reverse complement strand
ATAGCATGCACAGCAGCCGATGCACCCGTCTCCTGAGTAAACCACGGATCTATACCCACGCTCGTTGAACTCATCCCCGATCTTCAGGACGTTGGCAGGACAATCGATGACGCAACGCTCGCAGGCCTTGCACTCCTTGGCGTTTATGATCGGATAGGGTTTGTCCTTCTCCCTGATCTCGACACGCCTGATCTTGCCGCTGATTGTTTTGGGAAGCTCGTCCACGAACTCGATGATTCGGGGGTACTTGTAAGGTGCTGTCACAGTCTTAACGTGGTTCTGCAGCTCCTTCTTGAGTTCCTCCGATGGCGTGTAACCCTTAGTTAGGACTATTGTGGCCTTGACCACCTGTCCTCTAACTGGGTCGGGAACTCCTGTGATGGCACACTCAAGGACAGCCGGGTGAGACATCAGAGCGCTCTCAACCTCGAAGGGCCCAACCCTGTAGCCGGAGCTCTTTATCATGTCGTCAGTCCGTCCAACGAACCAGAAGAATCCGTCCTCGTCCATCCAGGCTGTATCGCCTGTGTGGTAGTAATCGTCGTGCCAGGTGTTCTTCGTCTTGTCGGGGTCCAGGTGGTAGTCCGTGAAGAGGCCAACTGGTTTGCCCTTATCGGTCTTGATAACCAGCTCCCCTTCTTCGCCCACCTCGCAGACCTTGTCGTTCTTGCCCACCAGGACGACATCGTATCCGGGCGCGGGCTTGCCCATCGATCCGGGCTTTGGGTTCATCCAGTAATAGTTGGCGATGCATACGACGGTCTCAGTCTGGCCATACCCTTCCATAAGTTTCAGACCAGTGGTCTCCAGAAACGTTGTGTAAACAGTCGGGTTCAGAGGCTCTCCCGCTGTCACTGCGTATTTCATGGACGAGAAGTCGTACTTCGACATGTCGCTCTTGATCATGAACCTGAAGATGGTCGGCGGGGCGCAGAAGGTGGTGACTCCGTACTTGATCATCTTTTCCATCATCCTACCCGCATCAAAACGGTCATAGTCGTAGACGAATACAGCCGATCCGGCGAGCCATTGACCATAGATCTTGCCCCAGGCGCACTTGGCCCAGCCAGTATCTGCGACGGTATAGTGCAGGCCGTCATCGCCAACGTTCTGCCAGTACTTGGCAGTCAGGATATGGCCAAGTGGGTAGGTCTGGTCGTGCTTTACCATCTTGGGGTAGCCGGTTGTACCCGAGGTGAAGTAGGCAAGGATTATGTCGCTGTTGTTTGTGGCCTCCGATCCAGTTGGCCTGACGAAATCCGATGACGCCTCTTCAATCTCTCTGTCGAAGTTGACCCAGCCCGCTCTTTCCAGCTCCTTGCTTCCGACAAGTGCCTTTGCCAGGCGGATGTTGCCCAGCTCTTTATGGGCGCCATCAACCTCATCGGGAACTCCGTCCTCCCCAATGCAGACGATCATCTTCAAGTCTGCTTTCTTGATACGGTACACGAAGTCCTTCTTCTTCAGCATGTGAGTGGACGGGATGGATATAGCGCCCAGTTTGTTTAGGCCGACCATGCAGACCCAGAACTCCCACCTGCTTTTCAGGGTGAGCATGAC
>JBAPXT010000282.1:0-10730 GCA_049284355.1 Sedimentisphaerales bacterium | reverse complement strand
GGGGAATATCCTGGGCTAAAATCTCTTTGCTTGGCAGCTCAGGCAGGGTCAGCTCGATTTTATCTCCGGGACTTAACTTAAAGCTGGACTTGACTACTTTGCCGTTGACCTTGACGCCGCCTCCTTTGATTATCTCCTGAAGCATAACGCGGCTGAAGTTACCGAACCGGCCATGGAGGTATTTATCAACCCGACGTTCTTTAATTGAGTTTCCTACTTGAAGTGTTAGCTGTCTGCGGTCTGTATTTACATCTTGCATCTCGCTTCACTCATATTATTGGCCGGGCAGATTGGGCTCGGGGATCTTAAGTGCATTGTTCGGCGATTGGGCTCCTGAATTATTGCTCTCAGGAATCCTGAGTATAACATTTTTCTCAGATGCTTCAAGGTTAATCTCGGGTTGCGTAAATCCAGTAGATGCTTGTTTTGGCGTTTGGCGCAAGACCACTTTTTGCTGGTAATCGGCCATTGTAAGGAGACGTTGCTTTGCTTCAGCGGCGGCGACGGTGCCTTTGAAGTCTGCGTTTGCGGTTATTTCGCTGTATATTTGCCGCCCCTGCTCGAAATTCCCGAGTTCTTCTTCGCACAGTCCCAGGCCTAATTTGGCCGCCGCGGTTAATGATGGATTAGTCGGGGATTTCTCGATTGCTTTCGTGTAACTGTCTTTCGCCCGGTTTATCTGGGCTGTTAGGTCCTCCTTGCTTATGTTCCCGATGCGATAATGCAGTTCCATCCGCAGTGCTTCTGCTTGTTTAATCAGTGCCAGAGCAGCCATCTGCTCCTCTTTTACATTTTGGGCGATGTTTTGGAGATTATCAGCGGCTTGGATGAGAACATAAGAAGCATCCACACCTTGAGCCTGGGCCTGAAGAATTTGAGTTTTGCCCTGCGATATCTGAGAGACGAGGTTTGTAAACTCGAGCTGCTCTCGGGTGGATACTATTCTTTTTTCATATATCTTCCACAGGTATACTCCTGCGACCACAATGACAAGCACCGAAATATAAATAATCATTTTGGCGTTTTCCCTTACCCATTGCGGAAAGTTCATTATCCAGTCGGCTAACTCGTTGGTTTTTAGTTGATGGCGATGTTCGGGCTTCATTTCTTTTTCCTGTTCCTGTTCTAAATAGGTTAATGTCCATGATATCCCATTATGGATTTACAATCGGCATTATAGCAGGAACTGTTTTATCTTGCAATGGTTTCATCTGCCGACTAAAATGCCGACTAATAATTCGGTTGAAAGGTTGTGGATGCTCAAAATTTTCACAGAATCAAAAGCAGGTTTTTTTTTATTTTCCTTGTTGGTTTTGGCCCGGTCCTTTTGTTGGGCCGATGAGCCGTTGGATAAAACCAGGACCCAAAACGCGATAGAAAGTGCCTGGGACCCCGCAAAATATATCAGCATTGATGAAATTCGCCCCGGGATGGAGGCGTATTGCCTCACCACATATAAGGGTGCCGAGGTTGAAAAGTTCGCTCTGGAGGTTCTAAGCGTAGTCCGCAATATAACCCCGGGCAGAGATGCAATCTTGGTTCAGGGCACGGATGAGCGTTTTATCCACACCGGTCCTGTGTGGGGCTGTAGTGGTTCGCCGGTTTATATTGACGGCCGCCTGGCGGGGGCGCTGGCTTTCTCCGCGACCTTCAGTAAGGACCCTCTTTACGGCGTCACACCGATTAAGGAAATGCTCGATGTAGGACAAGTTAGCCCTTCGCAGCGGAATGCAAAACAGTTGGCCGGGGCATCAGTCTTCAGGGGCAGTTGGGAAACTGGATTTGGGTTTGATTTTTCCAGGCCGATTGATTTTGCTGAAATTAACAGGAAAATTACAACCAGTTGCCTTTCAGGAAAAAATATTCAGGGTGGCCTGACTTTTTTGCCTTGTCCATTGATTACCTCTGGTTTACCGGCCGAAGTTTGCGAGCAGTTGAATACCTCAATTGGGCCTTTCGGCCTTGTAGCTATTCCGGGTATCTCTGCTGGGGGGACGCCAAATACAGTAAAAAATGTCTGGGAACCAAATGGCGTTCAATTAGCCCCTGGCGCTTGTCTTACTGTTCCGCTGGTAACGGGTGATATAACAATGACTGTGGTTGGGACGGTGACCGAGGTTATAGGTGATGAGGTGTATGGCTTTGGGCACAGTTTCCTCGGCCAAGGAGCGGTTGATTTGCCGATGGCCACGGGCCAGGTGCATACCGTGGCATCGAGTATGGCTCGTTCTTTTAAAGTCGCAAGTGCAATTGAAATTGTCGGTGCCCTGACAGCAGATGAGTCACCAGCGGTCCGTGGACGAATCGGTGCAAAGGCCAAAATGATACCGCTGGTGATAACGGTGGACCGCTACAATGATAGCCGCAAGCGAGTGTACAACTGTCACATTGCCGACAATCAGATGCTTACCCCTGTTTTGCTCCGCTCGGCTGTGGTCGGCGCAACTCTTATGCTCGGCAGTTTGCCGCCGGAGCATACGCTCGACTATAAGGTAACTATTGGCGTGGAAGGAGCCGCCCCCATTTCTTTTGAAAATGTTTCAGCCGGCAATGGCTTGGATGAAATGCTCGAAGAAGGCGCAGGTTCCCTTGCGATACTCTTGAATAATCCATATAAGAAAGTTGACATAAAATCAATTGATTTTGATGTTCGTATAGTGCCGAAAAATACCTCTTCGAGAATATGGTCGGTCGATTTGTCTGATTCGAGAGTAAAAGCCGGCCAGCAGCTGGATGTTACCGTGGTTGTGGAGACCTTCCTGGCGGAAAAGAAAGAATACCGCTGCAGCCTGAAAATACCACGTGAGCTGGCGCCTGGTAAATATGATTTGATTGTATGCGGCGGCTACGATTACCAGAAGTTTCTTATGAAAACTGCACCGTATAAATTTGTTCCTCAGAATCTCGAAACTCTTGTTGAGGCGATGAATAAGCTTCTTACTATCGGCAGGAATAAATTGTATTGCCTCTTGGTCTTGCCGGCCAGCGGCATTGCCGTGGAAAAGGCCGAGCTTCCTGATTTGCCCGCCACTAAGATATTGCTCCTGCAGGATGTCAAAAGGGCATTTACAAGCCTCCCACACCCTCATTGGCTCGAAGAGAATTTGGTAACAGGCACAGTTATTATCGACGAAAAAGTTATGCAGATAACAGTGGAAGAACCATAGGAGTGAATAATGAGAATCGAAAAACGAGTAACTATAACTGAAAATTCGGGACTCTTCCATCTTACACTCTGGCTCTGCGTTTTCGGTTTTTCGCTCTTAGGTCCTTTGTCGAGTTCCTGTTGTTGGGCCGTTACCACTAAGGTTACACGCCAAAACAGCAGTGAGGATTTGTCAAAAGGCCGGACAAGAGATATTGTGGTTGGTTCACAGGGAACCCTTCAGCTCGGTCGAGCAGCCGAAGTAATAATTAAAAAGTTCGAAGAAAACCACCCGACCACAAATGTGAAAAAGACCGATTTGGAACCCTGGTCGATAAACAGCATCGTTGTAAGCGGCGGAACCGTTTACCTCGGCACAAGCCCTAACGGCGGCATTTACAGGTACAGTCTCGGTAAACTGACAAAAATTTATCCGCTTGAATCAGAGGAAAGCAAAAATGCAGAAACCGCTGGTAATGAGCCGAATGATGTAAACAGGCCGGATGATTTAACTAAGCTTAATGGCGGCATTGTCCAGGCACAGCAGTATTTAGCGAACAAGCATGTTTTCGCAATGACAATAGATATGGCCGGCAGACTTTTGGCTGCCATAAGCGGCGACAAGTGTGCACTCTACCGCTTCGAAGCGGACAAAATGAAGGAGCCCCAACTGCTTTTTGAACCGAACGACACCGAAGGCAGCTCCTCCGGCGGGGGCACCAAATATATCTTCGCTATAGCTGTTGATGGCACCGGTAACATTTATTTGGGTACAGGACCGCAGGGGAAAATCTACAGACTCAATTCTTTTGGCAAAGAGCCGCAGCTTCTTTATGATAGTCGCGACAAAAACATACTTTCACTGGCAGTCGGACAAGACGGCTTTGTTTACGCAGGCAGTGACAGCCGCGGACTTGTTTACAAGATAAACCCTCGCGATAAGACGGCAACGGTTTTATTCGATAGCGACCAGCCGGAGATTACCGCACTCCTGTTTGCCTCAGATGGTAATTTGTATGCAGCGGCAACGTTGGCCGAGATTGTTCCGGCTCAGGCTGAATTTGCCACAAGATCACCTTTGGCCGGACGCCCTGAGGTCGAATCAGAAATGCAGGAGAACGCCGTGGAAAGCGAGGGTGAGTTGAAACTGGAAATTGCAAATACCAAGGAAGGCACCGGCGATAAGCTGCCACAAAAACAAATACATGCAGCACCAAAACCATCTAAGCCCGCCGAAGCCAGTTACATATACAAAATAACCAAAGATGGTTACGTGACCGATATATTCACAGAGGCTGCGGTTTTCTTCTGTTTGGCCGAACAAGAGCAAAAGCTGCTTATCGGCACCGGAAACAATGGCCGGGCCTTTACCGTCGACCCCGCTTCGGAGCAGCAGGCAATCATTTATCAGGATCAGGACGCATCGCAGATAGCCGCCGTAGCTGTGGTTGGTGACGACGTCTATCTTGGAACAGCAAATCCTGCGAAGTTGATTAAGCTGGCCCAAACCTTTGCGCCGGAGGGAACTTACACTTCCGACCTTATAGATGCCGGTCAGCCGGCCAACTGGGGGAAACTGCAAATCGAGGCTGATATTCCCAAAGGCTGTCAGGTCAAGGTGGCTTCTCGCAGTGGAAACGTTAAAGATGTAAATGACCCGACTTTTTCAAGCTGGACCGAACTGGCCGAAGTCACTGAGCCGGTGCAGTTGCAATGTCCCCTCGGCAGGTTCTGTCAGTATAAGCTCGTTTTGCAAACCGAGGACCGTCACAAAAGCCCGCTTGTAAGAGAGGTTGCTGTTGCTGATACTGTTCCTAATTTGGCTCCGAAAGTCGAGTCGGCCGCCGCCGAAAGAATCGAATCGCCGGACAAAAAGGGCTTGTTCAAAATCAGCTATAAGGCCAAAGACGATAACGAAGATAAGCTGATTTACAAAATAGATTTTAGAAAAATTGGAAGAGAAAACTGGATTGAGCTGGAAAAAAAGCTGGAGGTAGACAGCTTCGAATGGGATGCCAGGACCGTTGAAGATGGACGGTATGAACTCAGAATAACTGCAAGCGACGAAAGAAGCAATACCACAACAACCAAATTGACCGGCAGTAGAATAACTAAGCCGGTGGTTGTTGATAATACCCCGCCGATTATTAAAAAATATTCTATTGCCAGCGGTAACAAAACCGTAGTGCTGAAAATGCAAGTATCAGACCAGCTAAGCGTAATCGGTAAGGTAGATTATACCGTTGACAGTAACACCGAGTGGATAAGTGCTGTGCCGGATGATTTAGTCTATGACACCACTGTTGAGGATTTCACTATCGTCATCGAACAGTTAAGTGCTGGCGAGCATTTAATCGCAGTCAGAGTTTCTGATGATGTTGGCAATACAACCTATAAAACCTTTGAGGTTACTATAACAGGCAGCTAATCATTGTGCGGTATATCGAATTTGAAAAAATTGTTAATACTGTTGAGTCTCTTTGCATAGCAAGCGGCTACGAGCTTCTTTCTGACGTTCTGGCCGCTCTTGAAAAGGCATCGCAAAAAGAATCCAATCCGGCAGCAGCGAAAATATTAAACCTGCTCATCGAGAATGCCCGCATCGCGAAGGAAGAAAAGATACCGCTCTGTCAGGATACCGGCATTGCGGTTGTTTTTGTTGAGCAGGGAGCCGATGTTGCCGTCAAATCACCCACAGACCAAAAACAGGCCACTTTGTTCGATGCGATTAACTCCGGCGTCGCAGCAGGTTACAAAAACGGCTTCTTGAGAAGCAGTGTCGTCGCTGACCCTCTGAATAAACGCCGGAACACCGGCTCAAATACCCCTGCTATAATTCATCACTCAATTGTCCTTGGCGATAAATTAAAGATAACCGTTATCACCAAGGGCGCCGGTTGCGAGAACAAAAGCCAGTTCAAAATGTTCAATCCCACAGCCGGCAGGGAAGAAATAATTGAATGGGTTGTTGACGTTGTAAAGCAAGCCGGTGCCGATGCCTGCCCGCCGCTTATCATCGGCGTGGGAATCGGCGGCAATTTTGAGCTAAGCTGCCTGCTGAGCAAAAAAGCGTTATTGCGGAATCTCCAGCAAAAAAACGACGACCGGTTTTATGCCAAATTCGAAGAGGATTTGCTTTCCCGGGTCAATGCGCTCGGCCTGGGGCCGCAGGGCCTCGGCGGAGACACCACCGCTCTGGCTTGTCTAATCGAGACCGCCCCCTGTCATATCGGCTCGCTGCCGGTTGCCGTCAATATCGAGTGCCACAGCCACCGGCACAAATCAGCCGTAATCTAAGATTTCAAATTTATCCGCCTGTGGCGGACTGAAACTTCTATAGTTCAGCTTTTTGACGCCAGGCGTTCGTTGCATAGGTTTGAGATGGCGATAAAATCTTCCGGCCTGAGCTGTTCCGGCCGATTGCGCGGGTCTATACGACATCGTTCAAAAATTTCAGACCAATTGTCGATTTCTGAAAGTTTACCAGCAGTGAATTTAACGCAGCCTTTTACCATCTTCCGCCTATGTTGCATAAAAAGATTTACCACCTCGCTGAAAAGTTCCATATTGTAAATCCTACCGATTTTATCTTTTCTCCGAACAAAGCTTATCATTGCTGAATCGACCTGCGGCTGGGGCCAAAAGACACTCGGCCTTAAAGTCCTGATGTGCCTGACCTCGCCGGTCACCGCCAGAAGAATGCTAAGGATGCCATAATCCTTTACCCCGGGATGCGCCGTCATTCGGTCGGCCACTTCCTTTTGTACGGTGACATACATTGCATCTACTGTAGTGGTGCCCGTAATCAGGTTGAGCATAAGAGGCGTCGCAGCAACGTAAGGTAAATTGGAAACAAGTATCAGCCGTCCTTTATATGTAGCCCGGGCACGGTTCATCGCATCGATGACAATCGGACTGATGGCAAATTTGTTTTCAAGGACGTCGACAACGATAATTTCTACGTTTGACTTATCGGCAAGCTGTGTCCGGGCAATATCAGCAAGGATTTCATCGACTTCAACCGCTATGCAAAAGCCCGCTTGTTCTGCAATTGCCTCAGTCAGTGAGCCTGTACCGCACCCGACTTCGAGGACAACATCCTCTTCGCCTGCATTCGCAGTATCTACCAGTAGACGCATCAGGTTAAGGTCTATGAGGAAATGCTGACCAAATCGTTTGTTTGGTCTGACTCCCGCCGATAAAAGCAGTTGCTCAATCTGAGATTTAGTCTGCATCTGAAGCAGCCTTTGTCTGCACCGGCTGGCATGCCTTTTTGACCGTCGCCATACCGATAGCAGTGGTTATAGCGGCCATCATACTGGATGGGCCTGCGCGGTTTTTGCCGGCAATGTCAAAAGCTGTCCCGTGGGCCGGCGATGTCCTGATTATTGGTATGCCGATAGTGATATTGACCGCATCCTCGAATGCGAGAAGTTTTACAGGTATCATCCCCTGGTCGTGGTACATCGCAACTACAGCGTCGAATTCGCCGTGTGCAGCCCGCAGAAACAGCGTATCGGCTGGGAAAGGCCCCTGACAGTTTATTCCTTGTTCCTGTGCCAGCAAAATCGCAGGTGATATTATACGCTGTTCCTCGTCCCCGAACTGACCTTCCTCGCCCGCGTGAGGATTCAGTGCCGCAACGCCGATTTTGGGGTTTTCTATTTCGAAGTATTCCTTTAATGCGCTGTTTAATAAATCTATCGGTTCGAAGACGCAGCCGATTGTAAACTCGTGCCGGACTTCAAATAGTGCTTTGTGAATCGTTGCCAAGGCCACCTTTAGAGGGCCGGCCACAAACATCATCGCCTTTCGCGGTGATTTGCACTTGTCTGCCAGCATTTCGGTATGGCCGGGCCATTTGGCGCCGGCTGATTTCCAGCTGGTCTTGCTGATTGGCCCTGTTACTATCGCATCGATTATGCCGGCCTTCGCCGCCTCGATGGCATCCAGACAAAATCGTATAGATGCCTCACCACCGACCTTGCTGGGACCTTTAACCCCCGGCGGAACCGAATACTCATCATAATCGGCAACTACAACTTTATGTGGATAATCCCTGCTGATTTTCTCGTGTTGGTGCCGGCCCCAGAATGGCTCAATCTCGGCCTTGTCAGCGACGTAACTCAGTTGCTCATCCATTCCGAATACAATAAACTTCGCCGCCTTGCGGATTGTCGGCTCAGCCAGCGCCTTTACCACAACCTCCGGCCCTATCCCTGCCGGCTCACCCATCGTTATGCCGATGACCATCTGCTCACTTATCGAATTGTTGCCGTTGCCTTTGTTCATCTTTTTGTATTATATTTTAAAATCCCAGCTCTTTTAATTTTTCCGCTGTTAGTTTCTGCTCTCCGGGCAAGATTTTATCGAGTACACTTCTTATCGTCTTTACAATTATATCGGTTTCGATATTTACCGTATCGCCGGTTTTTGCCGCACCCAGCGTGGTTTTTTTTAACGTCTCAGGGATTATCGAGACGCTGAAACCCTCTTCGTCCATATCTGCTATCGTCAGGCTTATTCCGTCAACGGCGACCGAACCCTTGACCACCATTTGAGCAAGCAGCTCAGGGCTAGCCGCAAATTTAATATCGACAAATAGCCATTGCCGCTCGATTGCTTTAATCGTTGCAGTACCATCGACATGGCCAAGAACGAAGTGCCCGCCGAATCGGTCGGTGGCCTTTATCGCTAATTCCGTATTGACCGGCGAGGAAGATTTTAACTTACCCAGTGTCGACTTTGTTAATGTTTCGCTGCTGACCTCTAACTCCGCAAGGCCGCCTCGCAGTTGGGCAATAGTTAAACAGACCCCGTTTATAGCTATGCTGTCGCCGATTTTGCTCTCCTGGGCTAATTTGCCTAAATCTACGGCCAGACGCATCCCGCCGCCGGTTGTGTAAGCCGACCTTACCATGCAAACTGCCTCTATCAAACCTGTAAACATCTGAAATTGACTATTTACTCTTGATTATTTACGATTGATAAAATAGCGGCGTACGCTACAATGGCATAAGCCATCTTAACGATTGATTATAAATTATAAATTATCAATTATCAATGGGAAAGGGGCAGGTCAAATGAATACGTTCTGGCTGAAAATTGCAGCTCTTGCGATTGTCGTTATGGCTGTGATTGTCCTGATAGGTGTTTTTTCGCCTTCCGAAAAGTCCCAGCCTGTGGCTGAGCCGCAGGCCAAAGAAAAGAACTTCTACGACATGGTCGAAAAAGATAAAAAAAAGTTTTTAGCTGAGCCGCAGGCAGTGGAGAAGCAGGTTCAGGAGCAAAATCAGCCATCGGCTATTCAGGCGGCACCATCACAACCCGTCCAGCCGCCTGTGGCTAAGCAACCTGAGCAACCGACCCAGTTGTACTTCAGACCTCTTTCTGAAGTAGATAAGATAGAAGCCGAAAGGCTCCTCAATGTAGCCGTGCCGGGCCGTAGCTTAGGGCGATTGCCGATGACTGGTTTCAAGCTTATGGTTGATACTTGTCGGCAGATTATTAGCAAATGGCCCGACAGTTGGTATGCCTATAATGCCCAAAAAATGCTCATTGATATGCCGGAACGATTTAGAGAGCGGTATAAGATAACGAAAGAAGAGCTGGATATAAGCAAATTTACCAAACAAAGACCGGGAACTGAGCCTTTCAAAGGTACCGTTGAGGAGGAATCTCCTTAAATGGCTTCAATTGTAACTGCCGGTTTTGTACCAGTAATTTCAATCACTGCTGATTGTTTGCCGCAGGCGTGGGAGAAAGCCGTCTTGGCGGTATGGGATAATGGCCTTGAAGTCAAAACCCAGTACGACAAGCCCGAAGACCCGCCCAGCAAAGATGCAACGGTCATGATTACCGTTACCGACCCCTTCGCCGAGCCGAGAATACATAAAAATTTCCCCGGCGGGCCTGCCGAGCTTGAAGCTTATCGCCAGGAGGTGGTCAACGGTATTCACGACCATTGGATTGACCCTGCTGCCGGCAAGTGGACATATACCTATCACCAGCGTCTCTTCGCCTATTGTCCAGTGGAGAATCTGCAGGATCCAAACACGCCGACACCCTTCAGAAAAGTTGACCAGATTCAATATATTATCGATAAGCTCTCCGAGGTTACTCACACCCGAAGGGCTCAGGCTATAACCTGGATGCCGACCGCCGACCCGGACACAGATGACCCTCCCTGTCTTCAGAGGATATGGTGTCGCTTGGTCACGGCCGACGACGGTACGATGTCCCTCAATATGAACACGCACTGGCGAAGCAGGGACCTATACAAGGCCTGGTTTATGAATGTCTATGCCCTGACCGACCTTCAGCGGATTATTGCAGAGAAAATTTCGCAGAAAATAAATCAGCCCGTGGCGGTTGGCAGATACGTCGATATAAGCGATTCATTGCATATCTACGGAAGCTATTTTAAAGACGTCAGTAAAGAAGTTGCGAAGATGCGGCAGAGCCCCTTTACCGAACGCTCCTGGCAAAGCTCGCGTCCTGCCTTCCAGATGATGACGACCGAGGCCAGAGAAAACTTGGCAAAAGACCCCGACTGGTACGCAAAGCCAAGAGACACAAAATAATC
>JBAPXT010000281.1:0-5845 GCA_049284355.1 Sedimentisphaerales bacterium | reverse complement strand
CTCACAAAGGTAGAGAAGGATGCACCAAACAGCCAAAAGCAAACTATTCAATATACCTACGATAACCTTAACCGTAAGCTCACTTTCAGCGACCCTAATGCAAATCTCACAACATACACGTATGATGCCGTCGGTCACCTGCTGACAGCGACTAATGCCGCAGGCAATCAAACCACATATACCTACGATGCTCAGGGCAATATGTTATCTGTAACCGACGGCAATGGCGTAAAGATTTCTTATAACTACGACTGTCTCAATCGTAAGGTTGAACAGGATGACCTGCTGGGTAATCACTGGTACTGGCAGTATGATAAACTTGGCAGGGTAATTAAATATACAGATGCCAGGGGGGCAAAAACTCTCTATGGCTACGATATGCTGGGAAGGCTTGTGTCGGTTACAGATGACTGCAATAAAACAACACTCTACCAGTACGATAAGGTTGGCAATCTTACGCAGATAATTGATGCAGGCGGCATTATTTCAACACAGAAGTTCTACGACACGGCAAACAGACTCAAACAGCAGCAGGATGGCAATGAAAATGTTTATCAATACAATTATGATGGAGCAGGCAACAGGATTTCGGTTATAGATGCAAATAACCGGACTACTACATATATCTACGACAGTCACAACCGTTTAATCAAAATCAACTATCCCGATTCTACTCAGGCAACCTACTCCTATGACAGGAATAGCAACCTTACAACTACTACCGGCATAGCAGGTACTACCACTTATGTATATGATGAACTCGACAGGCTCATCAGCAGCACAGATTGTTTCAGCAAGCAGGTGCAGTATGGTTATGATATAGTGGGAAACCGCATCAGTATCACTTATCCTGCTGATTCAAATAACCCCGCCAGGACAGTAATTTACAGCTATGACAAAGCCAATAGACTACAAAGTATCACTGATTGGGCAAGCCGCACATGGTCTTATACTGTTGATGGAGCAGGACGGCCCACGCAGCTTGCTAATCCCAGCGGAGTCAAAGAGAACAGAACCTACGATAATGCTGGGCGACTTTCAGGTCTTGCCTACAAGAAATCAGATAATACTGCCCTGATTGGCTATTCATATACTCGTGACGGGCAAGGGAATCCGACAAACGTTAATGAAACCGGCACACTCTCACCCAATCCTGTGTTACCCTTAAAGACTTCATATAACTATGATTCGGACAATCGCCTCACAGATACAGACCAGCCCGCTTCATACAATTATGACAATAATGGCAATTTGATAAGCCGAACGGTAAGCGGCACTACGACTAATTTCGGCTACGACCCGGAAAACCGGCTTATTTCTCAGAGCACAGGCGGTTCAAACGTTCAACACATATATGATTCGCGAGGCAATAGAATTGCCAGAGTTCAAAATAGCATAACAACACGATACGTTCTCGATTACAGCAGAGCTATGAGCAATGTACTCTGCGAGACGGATGGGACTGGCAACATTACTGCCTATTATATTCATGGTCCCCAACTTGTGGGACGAATCGGCACTGATGGCTTAATAAGATACTATCACAGCGACCATATCGGCAACATCATTGCTCTTACTGATAGTAATCAGACAATCACAGACAAATATGCCTATACGCCATTCGGCTCTCCGGCTGGTCAACAAGGTTCAACTATAAACCCGTTCACCTTTGTTGGTGGAGTGGGTGTTATGGCTGATGCTGATGGGCTGTATTTCATGAGGGCACGATTTTATGAGTCTGGGACAGGAAGATTTTTGAGCAAAGACCCCGTTGAGGGAGGAATGACAATTCCACTCACTTTGCACAAGTATGTTTATGTAAGCAATAATCCATATACGGGGATTGACCCAACTGGCGAAGCGGTGTACACCACGAGTGGCGGTATTGGACTTTCTGGAGAAGCCGGAATCGGGGGATATTTTGGTACTGGATTGGGAGTTGCCGTAGACGCTGAATACGATTTAATACCTATGGTAGACCTGCCTTCCATTATATATGCTGCAGTAACGCATCCTGATAGCGTTGGGTTCTATGGATATCTTGAAGGAGGTGGTTCTACCGGTGTAGGAGCAAGCGGTCCTGTGAATGCCAAATTCTGTTACAACACGGCGGAAGATGTTAGGCATATGCAGAGTGGCACAATAAAAGGTTCGGTCGATGCAGGTGCAATTATATATGGAGAGTATAGCAACACAGGCACCTCACAGAGTTATTGTGTTAAAATTGCTCCTGGTGCTGGGGGCGCCGTAAAAGGGGGCTATTCGGCAACAGGTGTAGTTACTGTCGGAGACATAGAGAGAGGCATATTGAAAGGAGTCGTAAAAGCTAAGCAAGGGCTATCGACTATAGGAAACAATATAGCCAACTTCGTAATGGGCAACAAGGGAAGCAACGTACCTCACATATATGAAAATGATGTTCAAGCAATAGGATGGGCTAAAAAATACTATTCTGGCAGTGCTGTTCCAAATTACTATCAGTATGTTTCGGGGCAACAAAAATAAATCTCAACAAATTATGGAAATAATGAAGGTATAAGAACATGAGACATAATGGAACGATTCATTTTGTAATTTTGATTCTTGGTTTAAACATTTTAAGTCTATTAGCATATGGCACAACCTATGAATACGACACTCTCAACCGCCTAACTCGTGTGACCTATGATGGCGGATTTCAGATTCTCTATTCGTATGATGAGGTAGGCAACCGAACTCAGAGAATTGCCACTAATATTGCCGATATTGCCGTTGATGGTAGTGTGAATTTTAAGGATTTTACCTTTGTGGGAGCACATTGGATGCAGACTGACTGTAACCAACCCAACTGGTGTGAGGGAACTGATTTTGACCACAGCGGCAGCGTTGACATGCTCGACTTAGCGACCTTCGCCAGATATTGGCTTGAGGGTATATGAGGAATGAAGCTTTATCTCATGGCATTGGAAAGAGAAGAAATGGCAGAAAAAGGCCGAAAAGCGTGTTTTTAAGCTAAAAATGGGCATTAGCACGGTTACTCCGTGACAAAGTCGGCTTACTCTGAGGCAGAGTCAGCGTGACCTGTGGCAAAGTAAATGAGTGTAACCACCAAAAGATACGGGTGGGTGGATAATAAGGAATTTTACAGACAGAGTTATTTTTTTCGAAAGGAGTTTGATACTATGGCAAGATTCCCAAAAGCAGAAGTAGAAGTAGAAGTAATTGCATTAGCGCTCGCCTCGATGACGACCCGAGTCGCAGCGGGCAGGCAATGGTCTCAGGACTTACCGGCAACGCCGCTGCATCAATAAAATCACTGCAAAGCAGCTTCATACCATAGATAGATAAACACAACATTAACGCTATTCAGTCCACTTATAAACTTTTCTTGTTTGACAGCATAACTTTTTATATAGTCTAAACGGAACCGAGTGCCGTAAAATCACTGCAAAGTTATCATTCAGCCATCAAATAAGCGAAAGACGAAGGGTACATAAGTATAAATTTACTCCTGTTCTTATGCCCTTTTTCTGAGATTTTTAGCTTTTAGTTTTCGGTTTAAATAGTGTATTATCACATTTTATATCAAAAATAACCGATATAGATAACATGCTAAACAACCCGGAAAATTTGTTTTCCAACGGTATCTGGCCAATTGAACTGGTCGTGGAAAACCCTCTAAACCCCGAGTACCCTTTGCTCAACGAAACCGACCAGGCACATGAGCTCAACCACGAGCTCAAACTGCCGGAGGCAATCGGCATTTTGCCGGTTCGAAATATTGTTGCCTATCCCGGCACGGTAATGCCGCTGGCAATTGGACGGGAGAGAAGTAAAAACCTGCTTGCCGACATCAAACCCAATGAATCCCTCATAGGACTTGTCACACAACACAACCCCCAAACTGACAAGCCGGGTTTCAACGACCTCTACTCTATCGGTACCATTGCCTCCATCCTAAAACTAATAAAAATACCCCAGGGCTCAATTAACATTATAGTCCACGGCATAGCCCGATTCAAAATCGTCAAACCTATAGCCACAGAACCGTATCTAAAAGCCGCGGTTCAACTGCTAAACATCCAAACAAAAATGACCAAAAAGCTTCAGGCGCTCATCGTCAGTGTCCGCCAGACGGCAAATCGCGTCATAGCATTAAGTCCGAATATCCCGGAAGAGGCCTCTGTGCTGCTGGAAAATATCGAAAATCCTTCTGCCTTGGCTGATTTCCTGGCGGCAAATCTTAGTCTCGACACCGTCAAGAAACAGCATCTACTTGAGGAGCTTGACGCCGCCAGACGCCTTGAAGAAATATCCGCAGCGCTGGCAGCTCAGCTGGAAGTCCTCGAGCTAAGTCATAAAATCCAGGGCCGCGTAAGAGAGGCTGTAGACAAAAACCAGCGCGAATATTTCCTGCAGGAACAGCTAAAAGCAATCCAATCCGAGCTTGGCAAGGGCGACTTGCAAACCGAAGAGCTAAAGCAAATCAACAAAAATATCAAAAAAGCCAAAATGCCCGAAAAAGTCGAGACCGAGGCGCTTCGTGAACTGGACAGACTGAGTAAAATACCCTCCGCTTCGCCCGAATACAGCGTTATCCGAACATATCTGGACTGGGTCTGCGAGCTGCCCTGGTCTATCCAGACAAAAGACCAGCTTGACATCAACAAGGCCGAGCGAATACTCAACGCCGACCACTACGACCTGAAAAAGGTAAAAAAACGCATCCTCGAATTTCTTGCCGTCCGAAAGCTAAAACCCACAGGTAAAAGCCCAATACTTTGTTTTGTCGGCCCGCCGGGCGTCGGTAAAACTTCGCTCGGACAATCCATCGCACGAGCAATGGAAAGAAAATTTATCCGCATATCACTCGGCGGAATAAGAGACGAGGCCGACATTCGCGGACATCGAAGAACTTACATCGGCGCCCTGCCGGGTCGAATCCTGCAGGAGTTGAGAAAATGCCAAAGCAAAAACCCCGTCTTTATGCTCGATGAGCTGGACAAAATCGGTGCCGACTTCCGAGGCGACCCTGCAAGCGCACTGCTCGAAGTCCTCGACCCGGAGCAAAACTTCAGCTTCTCAGACCATTACCTCGACCAGCCCTTTGATTTATCCACTGTTATGTTTATCGGCACGGCAAATTATACTGAGCCTGTCCCGCCGGCCCTCCGAGACAGAATGGAAGTTATCGAGCTACCCGGCTATACCGAAACCGAAAAACTTAATATCGCAAAAAAATATCTTATCCCGCGCCAGCTCAAAGAACACGGCTTAAGCAAAAACCGCTTGACCATAAAAGACGGGGCAACTATCGCAATAATTCGCGATTATACCCGCGAGGCAGGAGTTCGAAACCTTGAAAGAAACATAGCCGCCGTCTGCAGGGCCGTCGCAACTCAAATCGCAAAAGCAAAAAGAAAACAGGCCGTTATCAACAAAAAAGACCTCGCAGCAATCCTCGGCCCACCACAATTCGAATCCGAACTGGCCCTGCGAACAGGAATCCCCGGCGTCGCCACCGCCCTTGCTTTTACGCCCGTCGGCGGCGAGCTGCTCTTTATTGAATCCGCTTCTATGCCCGGCAGAGGAAACTTGCAGCTTACAGGTCATATCGGTGATGTTATGAAGGAAAGTGCACAGGCCGCTTTTTCAGTCGTAAAAGCAAATTCAAAAAAACTAAAAATCGAACCTGACAGATTCAAAAAATTCGATTATCACATCCACGTCCCCGCAGGTGCTATTCCCAAAGATGGCCCAAGTGCCGGCGTCGCAATGTTCACCTCGCTGGTCTCACTGCTATTGGGAAAAGCCGTCCGACCCGATGTCGCGATGACCGGCGAAATAACTCTGCGAGGCCTCATCC
>JBAPXT010000280.1:0-1890 GCA_049284355.1 Sedimentisphaerales bacterium | reverse complement strand
CCAGCATTGCCTGCTCTGTGTTGCCCACCTCGTTATAACTATTACCCAGATTATTAAAAAAGCAGCCTAATGTCTGAATTTTATTCAGGTTTGTCATATAAATACTGTCGTTGTCTTTCGGCACCTTGAATTTGTTTATGTAATGTTCGTCATCGGCGTATCCGCCTTTGCTGGTTGTCTCAATATTGAAGCGGGTCCGCCCATCATCGTATCTGACGAAAAAGTGCCCCGGCACAACCACGCCATACAAGGGCAGGCCGAGCCGTTCACCAAGCGAAAGATAAAGTACCGAAAGACTCAGGCAATACCCTCGTTTCCTGTCCATCACCGAGTGCAAAAATAAATCGCTCGGGTCATTTGCATCCGAAACCGGCTGAAATCCCAGCTCGTCGAACAAATACTCGTTTATCACCGGGATTGCTCTAAAGTCGGCCCGCAGCCCTTTTTCCTTGAGTTTTGCACGAATTTCAAGGGCCATATCATCAAGGTCCGTCAGGTATCTCCGCCCGGCCACGACATCACTCCACTGCTCTGAGACAATCAGCACGGCTGTAGCCAAATCGACTTCTTCATTGTCTAATCGCAGGACCTGCTCGATTGAACGTGCGTACAGCCCTTCCTTATCATCGTTGGCCAGTGGCTCATCCTTGCTGAAGGATGCCGCCGCCATAAAAAACAAACCGCAAACGATTATCAGTAAAATCTTTCCTGTAGTGAGCTTGTCGAATCTATTCATCTGTTCTTCAGTATAGTATATATATAGACCGCCGGCAACGTTGCGTTGATTTGTCAGTCTCTTGGTTTATTCAGATTCAACCTTCTCAGAAGGGCATCAGCCGAAATGCCCAAAACATGCACTTGTTTTATCGGATTAGTTTGGCCGGAGATTATGCTGATGGTGTTCTTTTGCACGCCAAGCTGCTCTGCCAGAAACCTGACTAAACATTGATTGGCTTTGCCCTTCTCCGGCGGGGCGGAAATCTTGATTTTCAGCATATCGCCGAGCAGGCTGCTGATGCATGTCCGGCTGCTGCCCGGAACAATCTTTGCCGAAAAAACGACGCCACCCTGGATGTTTTCAATTTTTAAATCAGCCATAGATTAGATTATAGCTGTTTGAAGGGCTCCGCAGAAGAGATTTTTACCCGCTGATTATTCGATGTTCTCTCGCAAGTTTGTACCAATTGCAAACTGCACATACTTATCAATCTGCTCGGCAAGTTCGCCCAACGATGAAAGCTGAAAATCCTCATAATGGCCGGGGACAAAATCTCCGTTTAACGCTTTCTTGGCAAGTTTAACTCGTATAATGGAAGGCTGGACGTCGGCCTTGCTGAAATCGCTGTCTTTATGCTCGGTAAGCTCGACCCGCCAGTCCTCGCTTATAAAGACCAGGCATTTGCCTGTAAAAACCGCCGTCGGAAAGTAATCGCATAATAATTTCAGCGTTTCCATAACAAGGGCATACTAATGGATTCGCCGGTGAAATTCAACTCCAAATCGAAAATCGTAAATTGAAAATCCCCTTCGGCTATCCCCTCGGGGTGAAATTAGAGCTGTAAAGTAGGTTTTCAGGGTTCATGAGGGACCTTAAAGATATGCTGGTATTTATATGTTGCGCTTTTTCCAAAGTTCCTGTATTAGAAAGAACGATTTTTGGTCTTGCAAAACAGGCCTTAATTGTGTATAATTCCTGAAATAGAAGATATGCTTCCGATACGTAAAGTCTACGGTTTGTACGATATTGGAATAGCTGAGGAAGGGTTGACCTTACCCCCAAAAACTGTGCCACTTGCAATTAGAATGCCAGCATGTTAGAACCCGAAAAAAGGAGGCACACAATGCGTGGCACAAGATTCAATCAGGAGCAGATTATAGCAGTCTTAAGGG
>JBAPXT010000279.1:0-1601 GCA_049284355.1 Sedimentisphaerales bacterium | reverse complement strand
GAGAACGGCAAATTGGTGGTAATACTAGCAGAGATAATCATACATGAATAGGGCATATTACTCGGAATCAATTTCTAATTTCTTAATATCTACTCCAGAAGAGATACTGGGAAAATTATCTATAGGTAATACCTTCTCTCTGGACCAATCTCAACGCGATGCATGGTTAGAAGAAATAGATATCCTTCGTGAAACACTGAAACCTTATCAGGGTACAATCTATTTTGAATTTTCTATTCCACGAATGGGACAAAGAATAGACATAGTGCTTCTTATAGGTCCAGTTATTTTTGTACTTGAGTTCAAAATAGGAGCAAACGAATTTACTTCTTATGCTATCGATCAAGTTTGGGATTATGCTTTAGATTTAAAAAACTTTCATGAATCCAGCCATGAGCAATTTATCGCTCCTATTTTGATTGCCACAGAGGCTGAAAATGTTAATCCTGTTGTTTGCGTAACACCGCAAAATGACAGATTGCTATTTCCAGTTAAATGTAATGCTGCATTATTAGCCGAGGTGATTAAAAATGTTTTAAATTTTTCGGAAGGTCGAGAAATTGACCATCTATATTGGAAGAATGGCAGATATTGTCCTACTCCAACAATCATCGAAGCTGCAATGGCTCTTTATAATGGACACGCTGTTGAGGAAATATCACGCAACGATGCCAGCGCTATCAATCTTGGTAAAACGTCCGAAGCGATTTCTTCCATAATCAGATATTCACGCAAAAACTCTAAAAAATCTATCTGTCTTGTTACAGGCGTTCCCGGTGCAGGGAAAACATTAGTAGGACTTAATATTGCGACTACTCATATTGATAAATCTAACGACCTTTACAGTGTTTTCCTCTCTGGAAATGGTCCACTGGTGGCCATTTTGCGCGAGGCACTTACAAGAGATAAAGTGCTTCGTAATAAAGAAAATGGAATAAGAGTCAAAAAAGGTGAAGTGATGAGCGAAGTGAAAATGTTCATTCAAAACGTTCATCATTTCCGAGATGATTGTCTTATTGATATAGAAAAACCTCCCATTGAACACGTTGCATTATTTGATGAAGCCCAACGAGCGTGGGATAAAGAGCAAACATCTAAATTTATGCGACAGAAAAAGAAAAATGCGAACTTTAGTCTGTCTGAACCTGAATTTTTAATATCGTGTCTTGATCGCCATTTGGATTGGGCTGTAATTGTATGTCTTATTGGTGGTGGTCAAGAAATCAATACGGGTGAAGCTGGAATCGGTGAATGGATTGATTCGCTAAATAAATCTTTTCCTAACTGGCATATTTACATTTCGCCGCGCCTTTCTGATAGTGAATATGTTGCTGGGGCTGCATTAAGCAAATTGGAATCGCGTCAAAATGTTGTTTATAAAGATGAATTGCACCTTGCAGTATCGATGCGGTCTTTTCGTGCCGAGAATGTATCTTTGTTAGTAAAACAGGTGCTCGACTTTGATATTAAAGGGGCTGACCTTACCCCCAAAAACTGTGCCACTTGCAATTAGAATGCCAGCATGTTAGAACCCGAAAAAAGGAGGCACACAATGCGTGGCACAAGATTCAATCAGGAGCAGATTATAGCAGTCTTAAGGG
>JBAPXT010000278.1:0-11785 GCA_049284355.1 Sedimentisphaerales bacterium | reverse complement strand
TAATAATACCCCTGTCAGGCAAATAATAAAGTCTATCGCGGTTATATAGCTGATTTCGCTATAGGCGGATTTGATAATCTCAGGAACATTCATCGTTATATACTTTTTGCAACCTTGAAATTAAACCTGTCTTGTGCTACATTACCAAAAACATTCGGGCAGCACAATTTTTTTGCCTATGTTCGGTCATATTAGCTTTATTGGAAAATAAGTACTGCCAAAGGGAAGTAGATTATGGACATATTTCGCATTGAAGGGCCGGTTCGTCTTTCGGGGGCCGTTAGTATAAATGGTTCCAAAAATGCTTCTTTGCCGGTAATGGCTGCTGCTATTTTAGCTGCCGGCAAATCGGTTATAAAAGCGGTGCCTTATCTTTCCGATATTTCCGTTTTTGGCCAGTTGCTTGGCCAGTTGGGTTGCGAGATTACCAGAAACCCCAACGGGGATTTGTGCATAGATTCGAAGGTAGTTGATAATCCTGTAGGCGAGTATGAAGTTGTCCGCAGGATGCGGGCGAGCATTTGCATACTCGGCCCGTTGCTTGCTCGCTGCGGCAGAGTGGAGGTTTCGATGCCGGGCGGGTGTGCAATTGGCGATAGGCCCATCGATATCCATCTGCGGGGTCTGTGTGAGCTTGGCGCGAAAGTCCATCTTAAGAACGGCTATATTGTTGCTGAAGCTCCCCGAGGCGGGTTGAAGGGTAAAGATATTTTTATGGGTGGGCCATTTGGTTCAACAGTATTAGGCACGGCGAATGTGTTAATGGCCTCAACGCTGGCAAGGGGCAGAACAATTATCGAGTCGGCTGCCTGTGAACCGGAAATAGTTGATTTGGCTAACTACCTTACCAGGATGGGTGCAAAGATAGACGGTATCGGTTCACCTCGACTGATTATCGAAGGAGTCAAGCAGTTGCAGCCGGCCGAATATCAGGTAATTCCGGACAGAATCGAGGCCGGGACTTTTATGGTTGCCGCCGCTATAACGGCAGGAGAACTTCGGCTGGTGAATTGTCGGCTCGATGATATGATGGCTGTCGTTGACAGGCTGAGAAATATTGGGGTAAAGGTCGAGGCCGCAGACGGCGGCTGCGTGGTTGCCTGCAGGGGCTCGATAAAGCCGGCTGACGTTACCACCCAACCTTATCCTGGTTTTCCTACCGATTTGCAAGCTCAGTTTATGGCTCTTCTATCACTTGCCAAAGGTAATAGTGTTGTGATTGAAAAGATTTTCCCTGATAGATTTATGCACGTTGCTGAATTGAATCGAATGGCGGCGAATTTGCGTAAAGAAGGACCTACTGTTATTATAGCAGGGGTAAAGAAACTGATAGCTGCTCCGGTGATGGCTTCTGACCTGCGGGCATCGGCGGCATTGGTTTTGGCCGGTCTGGTTGCTGAGGGGACTACGATTGTCAACAGAGTTTATCACATTGACCGCGGCTATGAAAAAATCGAAGAAAGATTAAATCTGGTCGGTGCAAAAGTTTTTCGTGAAGCCATCTAATTTAAATTTTTCCCGCAGCTTTCTTTGCGGATTCCACCGTATTGTAGAGCAGCATTGTTGTCGTCACAGGTCCTACGCCGCCGGGAACAGGGGTAATGAAGCTTGCCTTTTCCTTTATACCCTCAAAATCAACGTCTCCTACAGTTTTCATTTTGGGTTTGCCTTTGTCGTCTAATACCGGATTGCCGTTCTGGTCAGTGACGGGTACTCTATTGATGCCGATATCAATGACAACGACGCCGTCCTTTACCATATCAGCTTTTATAAGCCCCGGCTTGCCGACAGCAACAAGTATAATGTCGGCTCTTTTTGTATGAAATCGCAGGTCTTTGGTGGCGATGTGGCAAACAGTAGGAGTAGGCGATTCCATCTGTGAAGCGAGAAGCATCAGCGTAATCGGCTTGCCAACTATTTCTGAGTGTCCTACAACAACGACCTCTTTGCCTTTGAGATTAACCCCGCTTGACTTCAAAAGCTCTACCGCCGCACGGGCTGTGCAGGGAGCGAGTCCCATCTCCCCATAAACCAGCCTGCCCATATTAGCTGGGTGCATTCCTTCCACGTCCTTATCGGGCGAAATCCTGACCTGTATCTGGCGGGCATCTATGTTCTTGGGAAAGGGCATCATAAGAATTATGCCGGTAACTGCGTCATCCTGATTTAGTTTGTCGATGAATGTCAACATCTCATTCTCGGTGGTGGAAGCCGGCAGTTCTTTGAGTTCATACTCAATGCCCATTTCCTCGCAGGATTTTTTCTGCTGCTGAATGTACACTCTTGACGCGGCATTTTCTCCAACCTGTACCGCCACCAGATGCGGCGCAAGGCCTTTTGATTTCATGGTATCAATATCTTTTTTTAAGCCTTCTTTAATTTTAGAGGCCAACTGCTGTCCTTCTAATAGGGTTGCTGCCATTAGAGTTTCTCCTTTGTTTCGTTAACAACTTTTTTCCGAATAATCTGTATTTCCTTTTCCTTTTTGGATAGTTCCTGTCTAAGCTTTGTTACGAGGTCGCTGTCGTTAATCGATGCTAAATTTATTTCTACGTTTAACAGGGCTGAGGTAAAAGCGGAAGCAATAAATTCAGCGCCAACGCCTACGTCACTTGCCAGATTGGCATTTCCTTTTTCCAGAAGCGGCTGGCAAAGCTTCATAGCCTCAGATAAATTTCTGCAGGCTGCCAGAGGCACTGCCATCGCAGTCCTCAAGGCGGCCTGTATTGCTTCTGTTCTTGCCTTTTTTTGCTCTTCGGTTTCCTTTGCCATTTGGTAAGCGGCGGAAACCGTTCGATATGCGGCAACATCCTCATCCACAAGCTTTTCAAGCCCCGCTCGCAGTTTCTCTGACGAGGATAAGATTTCCTGGATTTCAGGCTCGACGTTTTTGTATTTTTCTTTGCCGAGAGTAAAATTTGCCACCATACTGAGCAGGCTCACTCCCAATGCGCCGACAACAGCGGCAGCACTACCGCCGCCAGGAGCCGGTTTCTTGGCCGCTAAATCATCTATATATTCCTTAAACTTGCCTTCAAGATACATATCTTTCCTCTCGTGTCCTATTCAAGGTTTGCGTGTTGTTGATTTATTATGTTTGTTGAAATGCCTTTTCGCTCCAGCAGGATATGTATCAGTGCGTCAACATACAGCAGAGCGGCTTGCTCGAATAGGGTATTATTGCTGGGGCCGGCAATATATTTGCACTTCTTTCTAATGTTTTTGTCATTTGCATCAATCACGATTACTTTATCAGCGAGTTTGGCCATGGTAGAATTGTCGAAAGCTGTTATTGCTGCAACCTTTGCGCCGATTTGCCGCGAGATTCGCGCAAACTCTACAGTGGTCATTGTTGTTCCTCGGCAGGAAATCGCAATCAGTAGGTCACCTGCTTCTATTTTTTGACACGTTGCGTGACCTGGTATATGCACATGAAATCCCATTTGTGTAAGTCGTGTAGCAAGGCACCGCCCAATCAGGCCGCTTCTGCCTTGGCCGGCAATGAAAATCTTGTCTGCCTTCAACATCATGTCGACAAGCTCTTCTGAGGATTGTTCTTTTATTTGCCGCAACAGAAGTATTATGGCTTCCATCCATGTTGAGATAATTTCATGGTAATTACTGTTTTTTGTTGTGCCTGCCTTCATTTTTTTTCCTTAGCTGTTCCCACCGTATCAGTTCCGAAACCTTACTCAAAGTGCTGCCTTCATCGATTTCGGTCATTTCACGCTCTTCTCTTTCGACAACCACCTGAGCACGGTTGGCAATTTCCACGATTTTTTCCTGTGGGATTACTACAACTCCGTCATCGTCTCCCACAATCCAGTCACCGGTGCGGATATATTGGCCACCGATTTTTACCGGGACGTCAATTAGGCCTTGTCCCTTTGGTTCACCAGCCACCGGGGTTATAAGCTTTGCAAATGCGGGGAACTTCATTTCGCGAATGTTTGCCACATCGCGTATCGCACCGTTGATGACCACGCCGGCGAGCTTACGCTGCAAACAGCTCTTTGTGGCTTTCTCCCCCCATACTGCTGGTGGCATACCACCGGCGTCTATCACAAGGACCTGCCCTTCTTCAGCCATATCTATTGCTTCAACGGGCTTGCTCCAATCGCCCGGATATGTCCATACTGTCAAGGCACGACCGACCATCTTTAGTCCTGCGACAATCGGCTTTATTCCTTCCAGCGCGCCGGTATTGTGCAGTGCTTCAGTTACGTCGGCGGCGGAAGTTTTTGCCAGAACCTCTGCGATGCTTTTTTCATCTCCTCGTTTAAAAAAAATAGTTTTTACTCTGATTCCCTTGTTGATGGCGTTCTTTATTATCTCAGTCGCTTTTTTGGCGTCAGGCGATTTTGTGATTGCTCCGCCGACAATAACTATGGTTGCGCCGGCTTCAATTGCATCGGCAGCGGTTTCGGAGTTAATTCCTCCTGCAACAGCAACAGGAATGCTTACCGCCGATGCCACCATCTTCAAATCGTCAAATGGAAGCTCACCTCGCATCTGCATATCTATCGGGGTATGGATGCAAACCGAAGTCGCGCCCATCATTTCAACTTCTTTTGCCCGCTGCACCATTCGCTCTCTGGTCTCTAAACCGAGCAGGTCAACGGTGATTTTTGCATCATAGCGTCTGGCGGCCTCAATGCACTCGATTATAGTGGCATCCGAGGCCGGGCCGAGAACATGAATAATATTAGCACCTGCCTTAGCGGCACATTCTGTTTCCAGTCGACCCGCGTCCATAACCTTCATATCTGCGACTATCGTCGCAGATGGAAACCGGTGTCTGAGAGCTCGAACGGCGTCAAGCCCTTCGCTTTTGATAAGCGGCGTCCCTGCTTCCAGCCAATCTGCACCTCCCTGTACTGCTTCTTCGGCCACCTTCAGGGCACGGGCAAGATTTTCGTGGTCCAATGCTAATTGTAGTATAGGTTGCTGCATTGCTAATTGCCTTAATTTGGCTCAGCATCATGGTCATGGTTCTTGGCGGTGACGTTTGCTGATGCCTTTGTTATCACAGGGATATTATATCTGCAGCGTGCCAAATCTTAAAGGCAAAAAGAGCCTTATGTTCCGGCCTAAAACATTCCTGTTACTTTTCCGGTTTTGAGGTCTACATCGATGCGCCTAAAGGCCGGGTCCGAACTTGTACCAGGCATCAGCTTAATCTGGCCGGCGAGCGGGACGATAAAGCCGGCGCCTTTATATACCAGGAAGTCACGGATGGGAAGTTTCCAGTTTCGCGGCCGACCCTTTATGTCGGGGTCATGCGACAAGCTCAAATGCGTCTTGACCATGCAGGTTCCGAAGTTCTTGAAATCTTTGTTTTTCTCGAAGGCTTCGGCTTTTTTCAGAGCTTCGGGTGTATATGTAACGCCGTCGGCACCGTAAACTTCGGTGGCGATTAGTTCCACCTGCTTTCTTAGGGGAGTACCCAGCTCGTAGAGGAATTTGAATTCATTTTTTTCCTTGCAGGCCTCGATGACGGCTTCAGCAAGTTCGATTGAACCGTCTCCGCCTTTTAGCCAGTGTTCTGAGTACGCTACCAGAGCGCCGTTTTGTTCCGCAATTTTGCGTACCAGCCCAATCTCGGCTTTGGTATCGGTGTAGAAGCTGTTTATACAAACAACGGGACGGACGCCGCTTTTCTTAACGGTTTCGATATGAGCAATAAGGTTGTCACAGCCCGCCTCGACGAGTTTGAGATTTTCCTGGGTGTATTCTTTGCTTAGTGGTATTCCCGGTTTGACTGTGGGGCCGCCGCCGTGCATCTTGAGGGCCCGAATAGTAGCAACAATAACCACCGCATTGGGTTTCAGGCCTGACATACGGCACTTTAAGTTCCAGAACTTCTCAAAGCCGATGTCTGCGCCAAAACCACTTTCTGTTACGTGGTAGTCCGACAGTTTTGTGGCAATTAAGTCGGCGATAATCGAACTTTGGCCGACAGCAATATTGGCGAACGGCCCGGCGTGAACAAATACTGGCTGGCCCTCGATGGTCTGCAGCAAGCTCGGATTGAGGGCCTCAACCATCCAGGCGGTCATCGCGCCATCGACTTCGAGGTCGGCAGTGGTGACTTCATTACCTTTTTTGTCGTATGCGACCACGATTTTGCTTATTCTTTCGCGCAAATCCTTCAGGTCCTTGACCAGAGCGAGTATAGCCATCAGCTCACTTGAGACCGAGATGGCAAATCCGGATTCCATTTCGTAACCATCCATCTTTTCGCCTTTGCCGATGGTGATGTTACGCAAAGATTGCGCACAAAAATCCATAACCCATTTCATTTGGACCTGTTTGGGGTCAATATCCAGCCGTTTTAGATTTCTTTTTGCCAGCTGTTCATTGGTATAGTTTCTTTCATGTTGCATACGAGAAGTCAGTGCTACCATTGCCAGGTTGTGTGCGTTTGTAATACAGTCGATGTCGCCGGTAAGACGAATTGAAAATGGTACCAGAGGAATACACTGGGCGAGCCCGCCTCCGGCGGCAGAGCCTTTGATATTGAATGTTGGACCTCCGCTTGGCTGTCGAATAGCGCCGGTCGCTTTTTTGCCCAGTTTGCCCAGCCCTTCAATCAGTCCGATGGCTGTAGTGCTCTTCCCTTCTCCTAACGGCGTAGGAGTGATAGCGGTAACATCAATGTATTTTGCGGTCGGGCCGGCTTTACTTTTGAGTCGCTCCAGAACCATGGCATAATCGACTCTTGCCAACTGCCGCCCCATAGGCAGCAGTTCGTTGTCTTTCAGTCCTAATTCTTTAGCCAGCAGACTAACAGGTTTCATAGATTTCTCAGCAGCTTCTGCAATCTGCCAATCCTGCATTTTAGTTGGGTCAAGCTTCATAATATTGTCCTCTTAAAAAATATATCTTATAACAAGTTATCTGCACAATAGCAATTAGCCGAACAAATATAGTTCGCACATTTATTCTGTTAAATTCAATTTTCGCTATTATCGCTGGAAATGGCAAAGGAAATATAAGACTAAAGTTTTGTTTTTGCACTATTCTGCTATTTGTGGATGTATTGCTGCTGAAATTTAGGTGTTTTATTAAGAGGTGATTTGAGGAGGGACGACCTACAGACGAGGATTTCTTTGGCTGTTATATTGCTTGAAAGAGTAAAAGCGGGAAAATACTGGGCCGGGTTGGAGTCGAACCAACGTAGGCTTACGCCAATGGGTTTACAGCCCATCCCCTTTGGCCACTCGGGCACCGACCCTTGTTCTCGTATATCGTAAAAGTGAAATTTACAATTTGTCGAGCCAGTTTGCAAGGAAAATTCATTTGATAAATACCAGCGGTCATTTACAAAATCGCCGATAAGCGGTATGATAGCCTCTGTTTTGCCGATGTAGCTCAACGGTAGAGCACGGCTTTCGTAAAGCCGGGGTTGTGAGTCCGATTCTCACCATCGGCTTTGTGTCTATAGTTCTAAAGGCGCAGTTGGAGGGAAACTGACGTATAATAAAATCTGTCCTGTTATTTATTGAGCAAAGTTGAACACATCGTCTGCTGTACCATATATGCCATCCCAGCCTGCGGAAATCAGAATATAGCTATCTTTATTGTGAGGTCTTTCAATTGGCAGAACGCTTTTATCCAGTGTTTTCTCATAAAATACCTGACCTTCGAGGCCGCCGGTCACTTGATAAAGTGGTGGCTTGGTAGCCTGGTCCCAAGGCAAACCAAGTTTGAGAAGCAGGTGGTTGTCTTTGTAATTGTAAATATTACCTGCATCGTCGGGGTTATTAACATCGTGCACAAGCTTGGATGAGTCTGCCTTGTAATATAATATAGGCATACCCAGTTTTTCCCCAGTAGCAGGTTTTTTCAGGTTACTCCTTTTATAAACATCGCAAAGCAATGCTACTTGATCTGTCCTGGTAAATCCTCCTCCGACACTACTGCCATACAAATCCTGTAAAGAACAGATTTGGACGTCTTTGGCTTCCAGGTACTCCCTTCTCTTTCTTAGGTTTTCGATATACCAAGCAGGCCAACTACCTGGGGCGCCTGGGGAAGGAGGGTATAATTCAGTTGGACCAGCCCCGTCATCAGCCTTAAATTTTGAATCAGAGTGGAATCCCAAACCATCCTGTCCCGCCATTGCTTCGGCAAGCTTCATTGCACCACAATATTGCGCATTATCGGCATCCAATGCGCCTGAGTCAGGCAGTTCCTTAAAATCGGCTTCGAACGCTTGCAGCCCTGAGTCGATGTTACGGAGTTGATTCTTTTGCGTCACAAATTTGGCATACTGCCTTACCTTATTCAAAGACGGTAAAAGTAGACTAAGAAGAATTACAATGATGCTCATAACAGTCAGCAGTTCTATAATGGTAAAACCTGTTTTTTTGCCTTTTGGTTTCATTTTATTCTCCTTATCTTATAATGACAATACATATCCCCTGTAAAGAGACTTTTTTTATAGGGCCTCAAGTTTTGTATTATTATACAACATTAAAACCTTTTTGGCAAGGAAATTACAAATTGGACATTTAGTTATTAAGACCAAAGCAAATACTTACTTTGCCTCTTTGCAACAACATACTTAACTGAAGAGGCCACTGTGTCAAAAAGACGTATCGGCCGGATAATTTTTCTGAAATACAGTTTACTCTATGGGGCTTGGTTTGTCAAGGGAATTTCAGGTTTTTGGCAGTTGCGTAAGCCATCTTGATGACTTTTGAGTTAATCCGCCGCAGGCAGATAAATTTGGAGGTTTTGAAACCATAGATGAGGATGGGAATGGCAATCCTTCGGTATAGTTTGACTCTGCTCACCACAGGTTGCTCAGAATCAGATGGTAAGGACATTCCGGCTGAGCAGTTCGACTGTTGTAGGCTCACTGTCGAAGGACTCAGTCAAAGCCCTTGTTGAACCATTAAAAGTTCTGGCGGGTGTTTTTGCTTGCCGAGAGGGGAAGCAGGCTTGTATATTGCATAGTAAAACCAGATTTAAGACTGTGTCGTAATGGAGCTTAAGGTTATTATGAATCTGAAGGATAAGTACAAGTTGCTTCAGGAAATACTTAATAAGAAGCTGGGGAAAGTAATTGTCGCATACTCCGGCGGGGTGGACAGCACGTTCCTTTTGAAAGCAGCGGCTGAGACGCTCGGCGCTGAAAAAGTGCTGGCGTGCATTGCTGAAGGGCCATCGCTTCCGCAACGCCAGTATTTGCAGGCAGTTGAGACGGCGAAAAAGATTGGCGTTGAGGTCAGAACGGTCAAGCCAAATGAGCTGGCGGATGAAACGTACGCAGCCAATAAGGCGGACAGATGTTTCCGTTGTAAGTCACATCTTTATAAGATCTTAGCGGATATTGCGAAGAAACAAAAGTTTGGCTGTGTTGTTTGCGGGTGCAATTTCGATGATAAGAGAGATTATCGGCCTGGGAATAAAGCGGCGGAGGTTTTTGGCGTTCGTAGCCCGCTAATGGAGGCGGAACTGACTAAGGAGGACATCCGTAAGTTAAGCAGACAAATGGAGTTGCCGACGGCGGACATTCCGGCTTCGCCATGTCTGGCTTCGAGGATTGCATACGGGCTGGAAATTACAAAAGAAAGATTGAGGCAAGTCGAGGAGGCAGAAGAAGTTATGAGAGGATTGGGGCTACTAGTAGAGTTTAGGGTGCGGCACCACGATACGATTGCGAGAATAGAGGTCCAGCCGGGGGATATGGAAAAGATTATGTGTGAGCGTTCGCGGATTGTGGAGAAGCTGCAAGAGCTTGGCTTTAAATACGTTACGATTGATTTGCAGGGGTTTCGGTCGGGGTCGCTGAATGAGATGCTGACGGAAAAAGAGAAGCGGATTAGTCGTTAGTCGCTGGTAAAAAGAGCATAAAACAAAACGCGGGGAAAGGGCGGGACTGGGCGGGAAATCGTGGGAAATTGAGGCAATAAATGGGATTTGGGGGGCAACAGTGGGGGTTTATGAGCAAACGTTTGAAAATATTGGACAATTTCGGACGATTTTAATCGCGGAGAACGCCGAGATCGCAGGGAGTTTTTAGCCGCCAAAAGGTACAAAAAACATCCGCCTTCGTCCCGATTCTATTGGGACTACGGACGGACAGGCGAAGAGAAATTAGGCGCAGGTTGCCTAAGTTAACATGGGGTTTTAAGGTTTGCGGGCCCGTCTTCGTTTCACTTCGCCGAGGTCTACGCTCCCGCTTCGAGATTTTCAAGTTGTGGTTGTTGAGTTTGCGGGTAAAATGGGGCGGTGAAGTTTTAGGTAGCGTGATTGGGAAATTATCAAAATATAAAGAAGGTGCTGCGTTATGAGCAGAAGCAGTAGTGTTCGAATTCACGAAGTAGCCTTCTGCGGGGATGTAAAGTCTTGGGCAGATGACCTATTTTCAAGGCACAAAGAATGGCCATTTGCTAAAGCAGCTATCGAGGAATTTGGACGCGGGAACAACAAGCGTCAAGATTTGCGTATTTTCGACAGAGAACACCAGACGCCCATTTTATGTGGCGAAGTAAAAATGCCCGGAACTCCTGAAGGCCGAAGTCCTTATGACCCAGCATTGATGCAAGACGCTTTCAATAAGGCCGACAATGCGCAGTGTCCCTACTTCTTCACGTGGAATGTCAATACATTCGTCCTTTTCGACCGTAGCAAATGGCAAGTGCCAATGATTGAGCGGCGAGTCCGTGAATGGGACCTCGGATTACGCTTAACCAATTCTGTTGAGTGTCGCCATCCTGAGGTGCAATCATTTATAAGAGATAATTTCTTGCCCGCGTTCTTTCAAGAGTTCTCAGCTATTGTTGAAGGCAAGGTTCGCGAATGGGGCATGCCACCTGATGAGATATTTATACGTTCTTTGGAAAGTCACCTTGATTGGCCGGTAATTGGCACGCGTGACTATCTTGGAATGCAGTGTGATAAGGACAAGGCGTTTGCATCGCGTTTTCAGTCTTGGATGGCTGAAGAAATGCAATGGACATTTGACCCTTCGAATATTGAGGATTGGCGGGCAAGTCTTGAACGTGCCGCGAGAACCTTGTGTTACGTTTTCTGTAATAGGGCAATATTCTACGAAGCTATCCGGGCAAGGTATCCTGACGCACTATCTGAACTCAGGATGCCGAAAGGGAAACGTAGCTTTGAGCAACTTTACGACTATTTTCGGAACCGTTTTAGTCAAGCCGTTGCGGAGACAGGAGATTACGAACCAATATTTTATCCGCACGTTAACGACTGGGCAGGTTCGCTTGTATTCGCATCGGGCTTCGCACAACAAGGATGGGCAGGAGTATTTGCCAATCTTGGCCAATACAATTTCCGAGAAATTCCACACGATATAGTAGGAGGGATATTTCAAAAACTGATTGCCCCCGAAGAACGACAGAAATTCGGACAATATTTCACAAATCAAGACATAGTCGATATCATCAATGCTTTTTGTATTCGCCGTGCCGCTGATACTGTGCTGGATCCCGCATGCGGGTCGGGTAGTTTTCTTGTGCGTGCTTATCATCGAAAGGCATGGTTGTCGGAGCAAAGCAGCGGTGGGCGCAGGCATGCAGACCATCATAAACACCATCAAGAGTTGCTTCGCGAGGTGTTTGGTTGTGATATAGCATTGTTCGCAGCGCACCTTGCCACTCTTAACCTTGCCGCAAGACGCATTACGGACGAGGAGAACTATCCATATATTGCCAGAGGTAATTTTTTCGAAGTTGCAGAAAAACCGGATATTTTTTGCATCGTCCCCGGGAGACGGCTTTCTGACGAAAACGGTGCGACACGTCAACGG
>JBAPXT010000277.1:0-18757 GCA_049284355.1 Sedimentisphaerales bacterium | reverse complement strand
GCCGATATCAAGATTGGCCGTTGCCTCGCCGAGTTCCAGCAGGGTTTCATTCGTATAACCTGGCGGGTTTTTTACAACCAGGCCTTTTATGCCGACATGGCCCCGCAGAATCGACAGGTCTATGTCCTTTATTGTGACCGGCACGCCAAGCGTAGAACTGGCTGCTTTTTCAATGCCGCTTTTAATCAAAGTAGTGCCGACAAAAAAGAACGCAGCAATGAGGATAACCAGCAAAATCACTATCGGTAGCACAACATAGTTCAGTACTATTTTTTTTGTTTTCATTTTTTGTTCTCCGGAAGTTTTTGTATTTTATTTACCTTAAGCGGTTTTGCCTTTTATGTTCACATCGTACTGTGTGAACGGTATCGTTAGCCCGTTGTCTTCTATGGCAAGTTTTAACTTTTCTGTTATGTCAAAATATACGTCCCAATAGTCAGCGGGCTTTACCCATGGACGGACAACGAAATTTACGGAGCTGTCGCCAAGCTCAGAAACGGCAACCGTCGGTGTGGGATTCTTAAGGATTCTCGCGTCAGCGCCAAGGACATTTTCTATGACCTGTTTGGCCTTCTTAAGGTCGTCATCGTATGAAACGCCTATCGTCAGGTCGATTCTTCTTGTATCGTTGGTTGTGAAATTTTTAATTGTTCCGCTTGTGACCTGTGCATTTGGGATGATAATGCGGACGTTGTCGAGCGAGTTAATCACTGTGGTTAGGACTTGTATTTCTTGGACTGTTCCCTGAACACCCGATACCTCGACGAAGTCGCCTACTTTGAATGGTTTGAAGATGACCATAAGTATGCCGGCGGCAAAATTCGATAAAGACCCCTGTAGTGCAAAGGCAATTGCCAATGCCGCGGCACCAAGCACAGCTATTGCTGCTGTCAGTTTTATCCCGATTCGGTCCAAGGCCGCGATAATCACAAATGCGAGCAGGGCGAAGTAGCTCATATGCTGGACGAACGTGACAAGAAGGCGCTCGACTTTGGCCTTGGTCATCACCTGTGCAATAAGAGCGGAAATCAATTTTGACAACCAGCGGCCTATCACAAAGATAAGAATTGCAGCCAACAAGTTCAATGCGAAGTCCGTTCCTTTAGTGGCGAGGAACTGTTTTATAGCATCGAGAATATGTTGCGGATTCGTCTTTGATGCTTCCACAGTAGTTTGGACCGATTGTGTCTGCTCGGCCACAACGGGGACGGCCATTGCAAGAAAAACTCCCAATACGACCAGATAGTATTTAATGCTGCGTCTTTTGTTTTTAATTTTCATTTATAATCCTTTACACACACAATTCCCTTCAACCTGGTAAGTTTATAGAAATTTCTTTTAACAACCTTTCGGGATTGTTTGTTGAAGAATTACAGTTTGTTCCACGGGTGTTATATTTCGAGACCCGAAATGTTGCCGCCTTTTTCCTTGAGTTTGTTATAGTAGATTTGGAATCTTTCGGTAAGGGTAGCCACTGTTTTGCTTAGAGTTGCAATATCCGTCTGCAGTGCCTTGGCCTCGGTACCCATTTGCTGAGTAATTGGGATTCCTTTCAGCTTGGCGGCCACTTTCTCAATCTCGGCCTTTTTGGCAACGATTGAATTTTTGTACTCAATTGCCTTGGTTCTGAGTTGCTCGACATTCATCTTGCTGGCCTCAGCCTGAACGTCAGCGATGGATTTCTCTGTGCCGGCTTTTTTGCCGCAGCCGGCAAAACCGAACAAACATCCGGCAATCAGAATACACAATCCAATTCTTATTACAGTGTTCATCTTTTTCTCCTTTCAAAAATTATCGATAAGATTCATATCCGATACATATTACCTGATTTCGTGCAAGCGACCAACCGCCTGTGTTACAACGGTTCATTATTTGCTCTCTTATGCTGATTTCTTGTTCTAAATTCTACCCAAACAAGCCGACAAGGCAAGAGGGAAAAAGCACAACTTTGCCAAAATAAAAACTTCGTTAGTTAATTTCAGCGGCCTTTTTGCAGGATATTCCGGATGTCAGTCAGCAGAATTACTTCTTGCGACGGGATAGGAGGCTCTGAGGGCTTCATGGCTTCTTTCCTCTTCAGGGCGTTAATACCCTTAACCAGCATAAAAATCGCAAAGGCAATAATTGTAAAGTCAATAACGGTCTGGATGAAATTGCCGTAATTGAGTGTTAACGCGGCTTTATCTGCTGTTGCCTGTTTGAGTGTTACAACCAGATTACTAAAGGTCTTTCCGCCTACGAGCAGTCCTATCGGCGGCATAATCACGTCAGCAACAAACGACGAGACAATTTTGCCGAACGCAGCTCCTATCACAATACCTACTGCCATATCCACAACATTACCTCTGACCGCAAACGCCTTGAATTCCTGCAACCATTTCATAACCATATCCTTTCAACTTTTTTTATTTTGTTAATGCATAACCACAATCCGTTGTCATTTTATTAAACACCAATCGGTTGTGCATTGCCAATCCTCAATCCCAGAGAAGTTATCTCTATCTTTTAGCTCCTCAATTGTACCCGATATGAACCTGTGACCGTTCTCTGCTCTTAATGTAGCTGCTGAACAGGCAGCTTAACATTAACGTCATTATTGTGCCGACAACTATCAACCAGCTCCATGCTAATTTAATATATCCTTTATGAGACATCAGCAGCAGTATCGTCATAGATAAAGTACTGGCAATCATTGCAATTATGTTGCCGAAGTTGGCCTTTCGTTGTGTTAACACGCCAAACATAAAAATACCAAGTGTTGCGCCTCCGGTCAGAGAAAATATCTCGAATGCAAACCACAATATGTTTTCCACCGATTCGCATGTAAAAGCAATAGTTGCCAGGATAACACCAAAAGCCACCACTGCTATCCTCGAGATGATTAAATAGTGTTTTTCGGCTGCAGCTTTTTTAATAAGCGGGCGGTAAATATCCGTTACAAAAGACGAAGCAAGAGCACTCAATGGCGAGTCAATACTGGCTAATATGATTGCCGAAAGCATCAATCCTCTTAATCCAGCGGGCAGGGAATTTGTCACAAAGTGCGAAAGGACCTCTTTACTCCTGCCCGGTTGAACGACATCAGGATTTTGTTGGTAGAACACATAAAGCAAAGTGCCGACTCCCAGATATACGCACAAAATTGGAAACGCCGCCAATATAGTCATAAAAATTGTTTTCTGGCTTGTTTTTCTGGTCCTGACCGTAAGTAATCGTTGCATCAATTCCTGGTCAGTGCCGAAAACAGCCAAGCCGATGAAAAACGCATTAATGCTGCCTGCCCAGAAGGTCGTTGGGTTATTAAGGTCGAATTTGAAATTAAAAACACTAAGTCGTCCCGCTTCACTTGCGGTTTGCCAGGCGGCGGATAACCCGCCGTTTATGTGAAATGAAAGATAAGTTAGTAACGCGACACCTGCTGAAAAGAAGACTATTGTCTGATACGCACCGGCCCAAACCACCGCTTTTATACCCCCAAATGCAATGAAGATAATACTTATTATCGTAAAGGCCAAAATTGCTTGTGCTAAACTCCAGCCCATAATAATTCCGACCGCCATACATGCGGCATATAACCTAACGCCTGATGATATTAAGCGTGTGATAAAAAAGAAAATCGAACCTGCATACTGCGTCTCGGGGCCGAAACGGTGCCTTAGAAATTCGTATATGCTTGTGCAGTTATATTTATAAAATACCGGTATGAATAGAACTGCCACCAGAATGCGTGCAGCAGCTGAGCCGATAAAAAACTGCAGGTACTCCCAGTTTTCACTGAAGGCGGTAGCTGGCACACCAACGATTGTAAGTGCGCTAACCTCAGTTGCCACAAAAGACAGACATGCAATAATCGAGGGGATTTTTCTGTTGCCAAGAAAGTAGTCATTTATATCTTTTTCCTCGCGCCCAAAGACATAGGAAATAACAAAAAGAAGTAAGATTGCTGAACCAACTATGATTAAATCAGTTTGACCTATAACCGCTGCGATATTTTGCGTCAAACTGAATTGAATCATTTAATTTCCTTTATAGCACTTCTCAATGATTGCCTGTTCTCCTGAAGGATAGTAAGGGCCTGGTGAAAATCAGCTTTGCGAAAGTGCATTACGATTGCAGCTTTAACCTTCCCCTTTGCCTGCTTAAGTAATTTCTGGGCTCTTGTTCGTGAAAGACCGGTCAGTTGTGAAACAATCCTTATAGACCTGTCTCGCAGCTTTTCATTTGTTGCGTTGAGGTCAACCATCAGATTTCCATAGACTTTGCCCATTTTAATCATAACGGTCGTGGTGAAGGTGTTAAGAACAAGTTTTGTTGCGGTGCCTGCCTTCATTCGGGTTGAACCGCAAATAACCTCTGGGCCAACAATTGGATTTATGACTATTTGAGCGGGGATGTTTCTGGCTGTTGTTTTAGAACAGGTGATAAAGATGGTGCCTGTTTTAATTTTTGATGCTTGTCTTAATGCGCCGCGAACATAAGGAGTCATACCACAGGCTGCAATCCCGACAACCACGTCCTTTGCTCGAATCCCATTTTTTATTATTACCCTGGTGCCATCATTTTCGTTATCTTCGGCTCCTTCCACGGCCCTTACCAGCGCACGTCTGCCGCCGGCAATAATCCCTTGTACTAAAGAAGGCTGAACACCAAAAGTCGGCGGGCATTCTGATGCATCAAGTATGCCCAGTCGGCCGCTTGTTCCGGCTCCAACATAGAATAATCGTCCTCCTTTTTGAAAATGCTCTACTATCATATCGACTGCCTTGGCGATATTTTTTCGCTCTTTACCGACCGCAGGTGCAACAAGTTTGTCTTCGGCATTAATGAGGTTGACTATCTCCTGTGTTGACAGATGGTCTATATTTTCACTTTTGCGATTGCTCTTTTCAGTAGTTGGAAGTGGTCTCTGTTTTCTCATTATGCAGGCGTTATTTTTCCTAAGATTAATGGTTTGTCTGCTCCAGTTGCGCTGGGGACATTGTTAGCAATACCTTTAATAGTCGCGTATGCCAAAATGGCAAATGAAATCGCCTCTTTGGCGTCACAGCTAATACCAAGTTCATCACTGAGAAGAATTTTAACTTTGCCCAGTTCCTCTCGCAACATCTTAATCAGCGTATTGTTTTTAGCACCGCCGCCGCACAATATCAGTTCATCCGGCATAGCGGGCAGAAATCGCTTGTAAGATAAACCTATGCTCGCTGCAGTAAAAGCAGTAACAGTCGCTGCAATATCTTCAATGGAAAGCCCCTTCCTTCTCGCCCGTCTGTAAAGGATATCGCGATATTCTTTTCCGAACATCTCACGTCCGGTCGATTTTGGAGGCCATATCCTGAAAAACGGATGCCGCAGCATATTACCAAGCAGCTCTCTGTCAACCTCGCCTTGACCCGCGATTTTGCCGCCGAGGTCGAATTTCTCTCTGTCTTTTGTTGCCAGCGAAACAATTCCGTCAATTATCATATTTCCCGGCCCGGTATCGAATGCGATAATATCGCACCTCCGACAGCCCGCCGACAGATAAGTCACATTCGCTATCCCCCCTATATTCTGAATTGCTCGGTTCTTTCTTTTATCTCGAAACAGGACATAATCAGCGAAAGGCACCAAAGGTGCTCCCTGCCCGCCTGCCGCTATATCTCTTGGACGAAAATCCGCCACAGTCGTAATTCCCGTCCGCTGGGCAATTACCGCCGGCTCGCCAATCTGTAAAGTGCAGCGAACCATCCTTTTCCAGAGTCGCCGCCCCCTCGGATTATGATAAATCGTCTGCCCGTGTGACCCTATCAGGTCAATCGTTTTCAAATCAATCCCGCTGCTCCTGCAAAGCTTCAGCACCGCCTCCGCAAATGCCTCGCCGATTACAAAATTCAGATGACTCACATCTGCTGCCCCGGCTTCTTTCGATTCGACAAGTTTGAAAATACCTCGGCGAACCGCCTCCGGATATGGGAACGTATCATACGTCAAAACATTTATCTTGTCCTTCTCAATATCAATAATTGCAGCGTCAACACCGTCGGCTGACGTGCCGGACATCAATCCCGCCACGCGCATCCGCGTTTTTCTTTGCAGTCTCGCTATTTTGTTTCCTGTCATAATCTCTTTTTCTTATCGGCTAAATGATACGATTCTCGTTCAACTTGTTTAAATAGCCTTATGTTATCGTATAACCGTGAAGTTTTATTACGCAATAGCCAAAGCTCCTTGAACTCTTCGCTTATTTCTTTCATCGACCTGCCTAATTGCAATAACTCTGAGCTTCTGACATTTTTGCCCGACCGCAGAGCCTTCGCCGCAAGTGCCCGCCCGCAGGCCAGATAGTCCATTCGTGCTGCCGTCTTTAACTCCCGAAGTGCTAATCTCTCGAACTCTCCGCTCGTTCTTGGGAGTTCAGGCCAGCCCTTGCCGTCAGACAATTTAATCAAAATCTGCTTTAATCCTGTCGAGTTCATCATATCGATGCAGCTGCGAGCAGGGGGGGTAGTATGCAGAAGTGGCTCAACCATCGCGTCATATAACAAGGATTCGTTACGAGTCGGTTTTCCGCACATAATATATGTATTGCCTAACAGCTTCAGCATCCCGGCCATTCTGCTTGTCCGCTGGCCGAAGACATGATAACAGAAATTTTCCGTAAATCTTTTTTCATCAACCGCTCTGCCGTTCCATGAGTGTGCCGCCCCGTGCGCAAAACTATGAAGACTCACTCCTAAGAAGTTGCGATGTCCCCGGTCGCCCCAGTCTGTATTAAGCAGGCCTTCAGCATTGTATCTCCGCCCCGCAATTGCAGAATTCCTTACGTTCCCCATAGAATTGGACAGCCGCGAACCGTGTGTCAGCCACCCGCTCGTCCCCGGACAAACCATAAACCGTATCCCCGACTCTGCAATTTTCTTGGTCCTGCGTATATTTTCTCCGTCGCTTTCATACTCCCAGTTGAGTAATACCATATCGCGTGGCAGCTTCCTGAGTAGTTCCGGATGTTTTAACACCATATCCGCCCACGCATTCATCCGTTTCCCGTATTTCTCGCATAGCCTGTGAATTTTCAGGAGAAATTCCAGATAAATGCTTCCAACGCCGATGCGACTCGCTCGTTTTTTACTGCGTCCTTTACCGAGTTCCCATGTCTCATCACAGCAGACGTTAAAGTCCTCCGCCTCGAAGAGCGGAACAAATTCGCTGTAAAGTTCTGTAATAAGATTGATTGAGCGGGGGTCGATTGGGCAAAGGGTCGTTCCACCCGGAAAGTTGCGAAATCCGGGCATCTCACCGAGGCAACGGTATTGCGGCAGAGATAGAATCTTTTCAAAATGCCCAAAGCTTGCCAGTGAACCTACAAGTTTTATATGGTGTAACCGACAGTAATCCTGTAAAGACAGAATTTCTTCCGGCGTAAAGGGGCTAAAACCTTTGCCAATATCTGGATGTAGTTTAAACGTGAAAACGTTTTCCACATAAAGTTCTAATTCGTTAATTTTCCAGTGCGCAAGCCGCTCGACAAGCTCTTTAAGGGTATCAAGCCTGGGGACTTTTCCGCGGGAGCAATCATGATAGATGCTGCGCCTCCGAAAGTCGGGTTTATCTTCTATTATGCAGGCTGGTAACACCTTTCCATATATTGAAATAAGGTCACGCAGTGTCTGCAAAGCATAATATGCTCCTGCATCTGTTTTGGCGTAACCCTCGATTCCATAGGCAGTTATGTTTAGGTGATACGCCTCATCGTTTTCGATTTTCTCGTTCCGGCTTATCTTGACCGTTGCTTGCCCGAAATTGCCTTTGACGACACGCGCCATGATATTTTTTTCTGTTAAGTCTTTTCTGAGTTGTTCAAGGGGGATACTATCAGCCGGTTGTCCGCTGCTAAGTAGGGGGCGGTTAGGCCATCGAAAAATCCCCTTTCGAAAACGGACCTTCTTTACTGGAATCAACAATTTCGCAAACTGTCTTCCATCCATGGTCCCGGCAGTATAGCAGAATCAAACATATACGACAAGGTTACCGCAGTTTGTGAAATTTAGAGAATAGCTTGCAGGTGGTCTTGATAATAGTTTTCCCGCCTTTTTTAGGGGCTGGGAGGGGACGCCTGCCAGCTTTCTGCCTTGTTCCAGGTGGCTGGATGTGCATACGGATCACGGATTGTCAATGAATCGCCAAAACCATCAGTAGATGGATACCAGCTATCCTTGTATTCAAAGCGCATTATTGCCGCATCGTACGGCCAAGGTAGTTGCAAGATAATATTTTCTCCGCCGTTGCTTAAGTTGCCTGTGTACTCGCCGGCTACATTGATGCCCCCGCCGTAGCGTGACACGAAAGAAGGCAAATCCCCGACAACCACAACGTGCTCACCAGAACCAAGAGGCAGCATTGCCGGGAAAGTAAACTCTATGCCATCGATAAAGCGCACGCCGTTTATATCTAAAGGTTCATTGCTGATGTTCTGCAGTTCAATGAAATCAAAGTCGCTGCCGATGGGGTCGTGATACATTATCTCTGTAATGCGCAGGCCATCCACCAGCGTCAGAAGTTTCTGGATGAGCTGGTCATCCGTTGTCGTAGTTGTAATAGTGCCAATCACCTCAGCGGAGATAAGAAAGTCGGAGCTGGTTGAGGTTTGGCCGTTCAAGCCATGAAAGGCGAGTATATTCTGGCCGGCCCGCAGTTGGTTGGTGTAAGCAGATATATCGAAGTCCACAAACGCCGTGGAATCAGAAGAAAGAGCATTTGTGGCCAGAGAGTTCCACGCCAGCGTTGCAGGCACCAAGCTGGTGCGGATGATTTCCTGACCGTTAAGATAAGCAACAAAGGCATCATCATACCGGACCCTCAGTGTCATAGCAGTGAAGTCATTTATGTCATTGGCATCAACGGCAAATGGTATCCGGATATAACAGGTGCCGTTCTTGTTATACATTAGCGTCTCGACGTTGCGAGTAATAAAGGCCGTGTAGTTGATGGTATCGCCCGGGTTTCTTTCATATCCGACGCCGCCGGTTTTGCCGGAGATGAAAGTTCCGTCATTCCAGAGCGAGTCGTCGAAGTATCCGCCGCCCTTCCAGTTGTTGCTGATAGCGCCGGTGGGCACGAGGACTTTCTTGGCGGCATTCTCAGTCACAAGGGTCTTATTGGTTATTATGGTTGTGATCGCAGGATTGGCAACATGCGGAGTAGGTAGTTCGAAGAACGCAAAAGCGTCTGTACCATCGGGTGAGCGACCCTGCGAAATGTCGGTTGTCTGCGGGCCATAGATTACTTTATCTATTTCATTGCGTTCGGCATCAAACAAACCAATCATTCCCCTGTCGGCAGAGAGCTTGAAATCCAGGTGGCCGGGTGCATTGACATCATCGGCAATGAAAACAGCGAAGCCGTTTGGAGGTGCAAAACTAAGCTGGCCTAACTTTTGTTTAGTAGGCTGCGTAACAGGATTATCGGTAAGATATAACTCGCTCATATCCACCGGCAAATTGCATGGATTATACAATTCAACGAAATCTTCATCGAAGAGAACCTCTTCATTGGCCAGCCATTCGTTAATCTTAATCTTATATGGGTCGCCAAGCGGCTGAGCAATATTTGCAGAACCAAAAGTCGGCTTAGTCAGCTTCCAAACGCTGCCATAGCCGACACGGCCGATGGAATAGTCGTTTATTTGCGGCCCGAACACCACCGAGTCAATAAGACCGCCTCCATTGGCCGTCTTATCGTATAGATAAAGTCCGTCACCATCGGCAGACAACGCAAAACCAAGGTGATTTTTTAATTGCGTCTGGAGGTCGCCATACAACACCATATAATCGCCGGGATTCATAACGGTAGTAGTAACGGTCTGGCTGCTGAAGACAAATTTTCTCGGCAGGCACGGGTCATCAGTTAAGCTCATACCGGTCAAATCAATCCCGCTGCCGGTCGGTCCATCGTAATATAACTCAATCACATCCGGCTCGGCGCCATGAGTGTGTCCCAATATCTCATTGATAGCAAGCTTCCGGTAAGAGGTGTTGACGGTCCATGTTTTTGAGGGGTTGCCGTTGGGGTCGCCGAGGCAGATGCCGCCGAGGTCGCCCGGCCATAATCCTTCGGTATTCTTGCCGAGGGCATAAACAGTATAGGTATGGCCGTTTTGCAAACCGGTCAATGTGATGGGTATGTTAACCTCGAGCTCGGCACTCCAGTCCGCGGCCCAGGCACCATTGTCCATCAGCCGATACTTATAGTTCGTAATCGCAGGTCCAGCCACGGTAAGTGTAGCATTTGTATGATATGTTATTGGGGCAGGCTCACCGGATACACAAGCACCGGCGGGGACATAAACACCCATATCGAGACCGTTGGGGCCTGTCCCAACAGCCGGTGAGACGCTCTTTAGATGAAAATCACTGTTCGGGTCAACAAAAAGCGGGTCGGCGTCAATGTTACCGCTGCCGGTAAGGTTCTCGCTGCCAAGGAATGGCTCGTCTGTGATAATCGAGTTATTCAGGACCACCACGGGGTCGCTCGTCCAGATATAACCAGCGGGCAGGTCCTGTCTGGTTAAGTATTTAATCGGCATGGTCCCGTATCCCCAGAAAATATCGCCGTCAATGTAAGCACCGCTGCCGGGACCACCGAAGTTACGGCTCGGGTTTTCAGCGAACTGAATCGCAGCATCATTCGAATTTACAAAGAGGTTATTGGAGATTATGCCGAAATTTCCTTCCTTAAGCAAAATAGCGTGGTCGTTATCATGGAAGATATTACGTATAATAGTCAGTTTGCCCTTGTGAGGGTCGCTGCTGTAAGCTCTTCCGCTGGATATGCCGTTGGAGGTGGTGTCAGCACCGCGAACGTGGAAGTTCGTGAATATATTGCCTTCGACGTAACCATCCACGGCATCAAGGTCAGCCCCGTCATCACCGCCGCCTAAGAAGGTGTTGTTTATAAGCAGGTAACGCGCTCCCGTGTCACGGTCACCACTTTCCCAGTCAATAATGTCACCAGTACCAGTGCCTACGCCAAAGACACAGCCTTTGAAAATCACGTATTCGTTATTCTGCACCCATGTTCCATGAATTGGCTCGGCATTTACACCGGGGATGTAACTGTTGGTTATACGTGCGGATGGATGGAACATCTCAAGAATGGCACTGCTGGTGCCGCCCCAGCTTGCATTATCGATTGTAACCTTTGAGTAGCTGATATTGACCGAATTGCCTTGAGTATCTCCGTAGTCCATATCGGTATAGCTTATGCGGCTATCCTGGAGCGTGTTATTAAAGGCCAGACCTTTCCAGTTGCTGCCGGCAGGGACGCGTGTCAGGCGAATACGCTCGTACTTGGTGCCCTCAGCGAGGAGGCGGCCATTGATAGTAATACCTCTGCTGGCATCAAAAAATAGCGTTGTCCCCGGCTGGATTGTCAGGGTGATTCCAGCCGGCACGACAATATCGCCAGTTACGTGCCACGGGCCGGAGGCGGCATCGAGTGTCGTATCAGTTGCAAGTGTGCCGGATAGAGTGCTTTCTGTACCGTCATTGTACCAGATGTCGATGTATCCTTGCTGCAGCTCATTGCCGATCCCGTTAGGCTCGTCGAATGTCTGAACGATGACGCGGTTAATGCCGGGATTGAGGGTAATACTTTGGCCTATTGTCCAGGTTCCGCCAAGCGGCGTCCAGACCGCTGTCTGGCCGTTTACCAGCACCGAGCTGGTCTCGATAGCGTTGGCTGTGCCGCTGAGTGAACAAGTGTTGCTGGTGGTCTGACGGAAACCACTGACCACAGGCAGGCTGCTGCTGATGGAAAACGTCAGCGGAATCTGCAGCATAACATTGGCGATGCGCTCAGCGTTTTTCTGTTTCATTTCGTCAAGCATCGACTGCGGAACCCACCCCTCCAGAACTTGGTCGAGCAGCGGGTTCAATCGCTCCGGCGAAAATGTTGTTTCGGCTAATTCGACAAGCTGAGCATAATACTGCCTTACAAAAGCAGGATGTTTCATAAATCGGTTAATGACCGGCAAATAGCCGCGGTCAGCCACATAGAAGATAGACCTGTCAATGGGGGAAGCTTCACCACCTATGTGAAGAACCGTGTCCAGGTCATGAATCAACAGTTGAAAACGTGGGTCCTCCACGCCGCGATACAACCGGTAGTCTTCACCTACGCCATTGTCCAGGCCATTTTCGTTGTTGCCGATTAGCGTATTAGCCGCGAACCATCGCAGCCACTGTTTTGCGTTTAAAACCCTGTTGACCTCCTCGACATAAGTAGCATTCGGCTCATTATCTAAAACGTTGGTAAGGTCAAACAGGTCGTTCCAGTCATTTTCCGACTCATTGGTTGATTTATAGTATCCCTTGGCTTCATAATCCGCCGGGTTGGTTCCCAGGTAAGTCAGGTCCGCATTCCAGCCGCCTGCATAATGGGCATCGTATATATTGCCGCCGCTGTCGTCGGGAATATGATTCTCGGCCCAATCGCTGCCATAGGCTTCCAGGTAATTATATAAACCGTACATTCTGGACGGGTCTGTCATCGCCAGATTCGCACCGTTAACTCTGACCTGAACCGCCGATGCATCCGCCGCCAGCAGGCCCGCCATACGGAATATTGCACTGCCGGCTACCTGCAGGTAGGTATATTTGCTGTTGATATTGATGGCAGTAATGTTTTTCCAGGAATCATCGTGACGGAAGTTAACGCGATAATTGTTGGGCGGCTCACCGCGAGTACCCTCACCGCGGTTGCGTATCCCAACAGTGTACCGCAGCTTCATATCGACGCCGTCTATAGAGATAAACGTGCCGTTCATTTGTGCATCGGAGAATCTTTCATCGCTCATATCGTCACCGATGTCCGCCAATCGGCCGCGTTCGGCCTCGGTCATAATCAGATAGAAAATCGGCCTACTCTCTGCGGACCACTTCGCATTGGGGTCATACGAATCATCCACCTGGTAAAGCAGGTTGGTCACCTGCTGCATACCGGCGCTGATGCTGCTCATATCGCTCGGCGGAGGCCATGTTCGAGAGTTGGCAGCAGTGTCACTTGCTTTGACGAAGAACTCGATAATTTTGCCGTCCGGATGAGCAGGTATTTGTGCCCCATATATTCCGTCACCTGCAACACCGTCGCCATGTGCCCCGTCATCAAGCATCGTCAAGTTGTTGTAGTCATTGGGGTTGTAATGTGGGTAGACATTTTCGCCAAGATACGCCGATGCGTCAACGCGATAATGCAACGTTACCGCGATACCGGTGAGTAACTCGTCAATGATACGAGCAGTTACCGTTACTGGGTCATTGGGTCTGGGAATAATCGGAGAATGCTTCACGTCCAAAATCAAAGGTGCAATGTCGCCATCAGCAACCGAGTTAGTTGCCCCAGGCGTTCCGTCATTAACGTCGCTCGCCGCCCAGTTCTGCCCGTACTCATTTGACAGCTCAGGATTGATGAGCTCCAGAGACTTACCGCCTCCATCATGTGCATCCGACCATTCCCAACCGCGATGTTGGTAATTCACTGGTCCGAGCTTACGCACCGCCCAGTCGCCCTCGTCGGCATATTCGACTCTATTAATAACCATACCGTTTTCATCGGCAAGCTCAATCTTTTCGCCACTGTTGCGCAGGTGTCCTGTCCAGCCGCCAACGATATTATTGACGCCCGGGTATTTGGCCTTAAATGTGTTCACGTCAGCGGCTACTACAAGATATTGTCCGGCAGAGAGGGTTACATCCGGGAAATTGAAATCTACGCCGTTGCTGAATCGCCAGCCGGACAGGTTGACCGTTTCGGTTCCACGGTTAAACAGCTCGATGTACTCCTCCCCGATATGCTCGGGCTCGTAGGCAAGACTGTTATGGTAAGGATGGTACATTATTTCGTTGATGATGATGCTGGATGGCGGGATACCATTGGACCTTCCGGGGGTGGGATTATCAAAGACGTGCCAGTATTCACTGCCGTCAGGGAGACAGCCATAGGACTTATTTTGCTCCTGCGCGCCGAAAGTTATGCTGTCTATTAGATTCCCACCAGCGTCATACAGGCCAATCTGCTCGCCAGAGCCGCTGAGTGCAAAGTTCGCATGCAACGTTCCTTGGGACTGCTGTTTATCAGCCCAAATCAACAAATAACCACCGGCGGGAATGATAGTTGCCGCAGGGTTATCGCTGGGGACATCCCACCAGGGAAGGGGCTCATCAACCGGATTATCCGTCAGATGCATGCCGGCAATATTTATGGCTTCGCTGCCATAGTTATAGATTTCAATCCAGTCATCATAATCACCCCATTCGTCCCGGATTCCGCTGCTACTGTTATTGCTGGCCATAAACTCGTTAATGACCAGTGTGATTTCTCTGTTGTCCTTGAGCCAGTTTCTTGCTAACAGAGCGAAGTCGGACATATTTACCCCGGGTATACCGTCCAAGTCGGCTTGGCAGTCAGGGGCAGCGCAGTTGGCATCCAGCCAATAGTTGGCCAGGATATGTATATCTATAAAATCGACTTTGTAGTCCTTATTCAGGTCGCCTTCGGGGTAATTCTGGGCGCCGGCTGAATCAGCCAAACAGACTATTAATGCCAGCGATACCAAAGATATCTTCAGCGATATGTGCATCTTCTTCTATACTACTTTCATGCTGTGATATTTGGGTTGCCTCTTCCTATCTTGTCTTTATGACTTGATGGGCCTAAGGTTTTACTTAGATATGATTATTCTAACTTATATAAGGCAGCTCAGTCAATACTTTTTATTATTGAACTCCGTGTTCTTAAAGGGATTAACAATGCTCTGCTGATTCAATTTTTGGCAGTGACCCAGCCGGAAATGCCGTTATAGACGTTATAAGCGGTATAGATGCGATGATATAGGAGTTTATTATCTTGACAAAAATTCTGCGAATGGTTATAATAAATAATGGGTGTGTGATGGTAAAGAAGGATATTCCAAGAGATATAGGGGCCGATCGTACTCTTTGGTGCCGCTATGAGATGAAGTATGTTATCAGCGAATCCAAAGCAGCGGCGGTTGCGAGGTTTATCGAGCCGCATTTAAAGGTGGACCGTTACAGCGTTTCGCGGCCAAACTATGCCTATCCTATTGTTAGTCTCTATATTGACTCGGACGATTTGAGACTTTGTCTGGAAAGCCTGGGAGGTCTTTTAAACCGCTTTAAGCTTCGCGTCCGCAGTTATAGTGATGAACCTGAGAGTCCTCAGTTTTTCGAAATCAAACGCAGGGCAAATACTGTTATTATCAAAAGCCGCGCCAGAGTTACGCCTCACGATGTGGCTGCCTTACTTTCAGGACAGTATGTTCCACCTCTGCAAAACCATAAGACCGAGGTGGATGCGATTAAACAGTTCCAGTTGTATATGAAAAATGTTGGTGCCAAACCGAAAGTGCTGATTCGCTATATGCGGCAGGCCTATGAGAGCGATACAGAAAACCGTGTCAGGGTGACTTTCGACCGGCAGCTTGCATACAAAGTTAGCCAGCAACCTCAGGTGCTGCTTGGCGGTCGGGGTTGGCAGTATAATCCCGTAACCTTGGGCGGCGGTGTGATTTTGGAAATCAAGTTTACAGGACGTTACCCTCCATGGTTATGCCGAATGGTGCAGTATCTTAATTTGCAGCAACAACCCGTATCCAAATATACTACCTCTATAATAGAGGCTCGCTCTTTGGGATTTTGCGCACCGCAAGTACCGCTGTTGGAAGCTCAACTATGAATGTGAGTATAAACCGTATTTGGGAAATCTTGGAAGGGACCCCTTTATCGGGGGGGTGGTTTACCCCCGAAAACGTCATTCTATCTTTATTGTTGGCATTTGTTCTGGGGCAGACTATAGCCTGGGTTTATTACTTCACCCATAGCGGCCTGTCTTATTCAAGGACCTATGTGCAATCGCTTGTCCTGGTAACCGTTGCGGTAGCTATGGTTATGGCGGTTATCGGTGACAATATTATCCGTGCTTTTGGTTTGATGGGGGCTTTAGCGCTTGTGCGTTTCCGAAATGTACTTAAAGATACCCGCGATATGATTTTCATTTTCTGTTCGCTTGTAGTGGGTATGGCTGCCGGCACTCAGCGTTATGCCATCGCTGTAACGGGCACTGCTATTCTGAGTTTGATATCGCTGTATCTGTATCTGACTGGTTTTGGCACACATCATCCTCATAACGGCTTTTTGCGGTTTAGCCTTCCAGGCCATATTGGACCGAAGCACCCCATTTCCGATGTCCTTAAACGTTTCTGCGGCAACTTTACCCTTATATCTGCCCAGGGCGGTGGCGCTGGCGGCTCCGAAGTCGAATATGCTTACCAGTTGATGATACGAAACGCCGAAAAAAATGAACAAATGTTGTCCGAGCTGGGAAAAGTTGAGGGTATTGGCAATATCAGCTTGACAATGCAGGAACAGTTGCTGGAGATTTAGCTGGCGTATGAAAAGAATTAAAACTTATCGTTCTGGTAGTTTGCGTCCCCATATTTTACCTATCCTGATATGGCTGGTAACCGCGGCTGTTGTAAGTATGTTGTTTTATCATCGTTCTCAACGTTTCGAGGTTGTAGGCATGGCCCAGGGCCAGGTTCGTCAGATTGCGACCACCTGCACAGGCCGGTTGAAAGATGTTCCACTCGAGTTGTTTCAGGAAGTCCGCAAAGGTGACGTGGTAGCTATAATCGATACTCTGCCCGACAACGAGCACCTGGAGGCCGAATTAGCTGTGGCCAATGCCGAAGTACAACGCCTCACAGCCGAGTTAGCTCACACTCAACAGACCCTGCTTGCAGAAGCAGCAAATCTGGAAACCGACAGAACTGCGACCCAGCGGCGATTTTATGTCGACGTGGAGAACGCCAGACTTCGCGTCCTCGATCTTAAAACACAGCTTGAAACCGACCGCATAAGCTTGGAAGGCTTGGAGCTGAGTATCAAAGCCTATTTCACTCAGAATTCGTCGGACCAGAATGATGTCATATATTATAAGCTGCAAAAGATGAGAGCCGACCGCGATGCGATGGCAAAAAAAATTGAAGACAATCAAAATTTGTTGGCCCAGGCCGGGAGTAATTTGAAACAGACTGAGCAGCGGCGGGATGAATTTGACCAGCGCCAGTTGCAGCATCCCCCTGTGGATAGCGCTCTGGAAGTTGTACGCGGTGCAATAAAAGTTCAGGAGCAGCGAATAGACGGATTATTGGCAAAGCGTGAGCCATTGGTGTTAAAGTCTCCGATTGATGGCGTTGTCATCCAGGTGATTGGCAGGCCTCGCGATGTTGCATTGCGAAGGCCGGGCGAGTTTGTCGTGCTCAAAGCAGGGGAAGTTGTTTTAGCCGGTGAGACGGTAGTTACTATAGCAGAGACCACGCCCCATGAAATAATCGCCTATGCCGGCTTACAGCAATTTGGCCGCATTCGAGAAGGAATGACTGTGCAGCTTGTCAAAAACACAGAGCCGGCACAGATTGCAAATTCCAAGGTAGCTTCCGTCGGTGCCACCTTGGAAAGAATGCCGGAGTACTTGTGGGAGGTTCCAAACATCCCTCAATGGGGACGCCCTGTGCTGATACCTATTCCCCCGGGCTTCAAACTAATTCCAGGCGAAATGGTGGGAATAAAAGGATTGTAGCTGAATCAACATTCCTGTGGTAAATCCGTAAAACCAGGAAAAATTTTACGGCTCATCTTTTTGTGACAGCATATCGAGCAGTTCTGTAAGTTCTGTTACTGTAGGTTTATTGGCGTCGGTCTTCGGCTTATTATCGCCTTCAAGCCTCATTTTTGTTGTCTCAGGACCGGCAAATTCTGTTGCATCGAATTGTTTCTTCTCATTTTCCGAGAGCGCAGGTTCAGTAACAATTCGGGGGGTTATAAATACTACCAGTTCGCGGGTTACCTTCGATTCGGTTTCAGACTGGAATAGGCCTCCAACAACTGGTATATCGGCGAGTACAGGTACCTTGGAAATATCTTTTGAAGTTTCCTTTTTTCGCAGGCCGCCTATCACAATAGTCTGGCCGTTTTTTACCATCGCTGTTGTATCAGCCCGGCGAATGTCCACGGTCGGCGCGCCTAATACATTCTGGAATGCATCTTGGCCAGTTTTATCCTGGCCTGTCAAAACCTTCAGTGTATCCTGGCTTACCAGAACGCCGAATTCAGGCACAATGTGTAACCTTATCATACCATCCTTTGCAATATGCGGCGTGACCTGAAGGTGAACACCGACGTTTTTAAATGCCGTATACGTTATAGGGCCTTGCCTCGCTACCTGCTCTAACTCCCTGTAGGGAATTTCACGGACAATCTCGAAATTGGCCGTTTCATTATCGAGCACCAGAACTCGCGGATTGGCAAGAAGCTTCGCTTCAACCTGCTGGTGCAAAAGGCTCAGCGCAAAATCTATATCAACCGCATTGTCGAGGAGACTGAAGTTCAGACTGCCTCCATTGATTCGGTCGAACGAGCCGCCTACAAAGGGTTTCCTGCGATTGGTTGTGTAGCGTTCGGTTGTAGTATCTCTATTGACATTGTACGGTCCTGTCCCAGAAAGTGGAAAAGCGTCCGAAAAATCGGTAAGGACTCCGTTACGCACGCCCGCTAATTCTGAAGGTTCAACACCGGTTCTTTCTGAACGGATTTTTTCGTGCTCGGTGGTAATCTCCGGGGTATTACGGCTGGCACTCCACTCCGGGCTTAATTCGAACCCTTCTTGGCTGGTTATATCGTAGATTCTTACCTCAACCACTACC
>JBAPXT010000276.1:0-5817 GCA_049284355.1 Sedimentisphaerales bacterium | reverse complement strand
GTCATCGTCATCTGCTTGGGGGAAAGAATCTTTAAGAGGCGAGCGTTTTGCAGGAATGAGGATGACTTTCTCTGCGCCGATATGCTCTGCTGCGGCTGCTGCAACAGCAGTGTGACCAAGATGAATGGGGTCAAATGTGCCGCCAAACAAAGCTATTTTTTTCTTCGCCATAAAAAACTAACAGCTAAATTGTGGATTATTGGAAAAAATATTACAAAAAAATTAAAAAACTTTTAGGCGGTTAAAAACATTAACAAACACCAAAAATTCCTGAAAATCAAATTAGCTTTTGCCTGATTCTTACGTTTCGCAACATTTTAAAAATATATATGGTTGACAAAGACGAAAACTACTTCTCTCACAATCAAAAGCGATAAAAACCGCCAAATAAATTAAAATAAACGACTTTAACAGGGATAATCACAAAAAAACATTTTCTCCCTTCGAGTAAAAACTTCAGTTACAACCGGAGCTTGAACAAAAACTTTCGTTACAGCAAAAACAAGTTTCATTGTTTCATTGAGAGATATGATAAACGATACAAGAAGTTATGTAAAACATCGGTGATAAAAATTTTATGAAGAATTTCTAAACATCTGGACGATAAAAAACATAAGATGAATGTTAACTCCTTGTGCGACAAAATTTTTCAGAGCAATTTAGCTTCATGTTATGAAGTTAATCCGAACATAAAAGAATTTAATTAGCCCAAAGGAGGTGACAAAATAATGGCAAAAAAGAAAAAAGCTAAGAAAAAAGCAACCAAGAAGAAAGCTAAGAAGAAAAAGAGATAGCGTAACAATTTGGTCAAGATTTTAATACTGTGATAAGTTACGTAAGAATGGAGGGCTCTCTCAAAAAGAGAACCCTCCATTCTATTTTGCATTTAGGCCTCCTCGAAAACAGCAACCGCTTTGAATACGACCGCCACATAAACCCAGGAACAATGCCGCCGACTGTCTTCTTGCAATTGGCCGTGGATTTCATATACTGTCTAATCAATAGTAGATACTGAGGCGCATTTTTGTAACTTTTAAAGCTAAGAAGAATAACAATATGGATTACTTCAATTATAAGAACGGTAAACTGTTTGCTGAAAATGTAGATGTCGAGCGAATAGCCGCGAAGGTCGGCACGCCGGTTTATATCTACAGCAAGGCTACCTTCAAGGAGCACCTGCAAAAAATTAAAGAGGCCTACAGTGAACTTGATACTACAATCTGCTATTCTGTCAAGGCCTGCGGCAATATAAATATCCTGAAAATTTTGGCTGACGCAGGCAGTGGTTTTGACATCGTCAGCGGGGGGGAGTTGTATCGTGTCCTCCGAGCAGGAGGCGAGCCGTCGAAAATCGTTTACGCCGGCGTTGGCAAAACCGACAAGGAAATCATCGAAGCGATGAACGCCGACATGGGCTACTTCAACATCGAGTCGGAAGCCGAGATGGAAAACCTGATTAGCCTGGCAAAACAACGGGGAAAACAGCCCAAGGCTGCGCTGCGAGTCAATCCTGACGTTGACCCGAGAACGCATACATATACCACCACCGGCAAAAAGGAAACCAAATTCGGCGTTGACATAGAACGTGCACGAAAAGTTTTCGCTGATTATGGAAGGAACAAGTCGGTTAAACTTTGCGCAATCCATATACATTTAGGCTCAGCCGGGAAAACCGTTGAACCCTATGTTGAAGCGATAGAAAAAGCATTATCGCTGATTGAACAATTACGTCGCGATGGATTTACCATCGAAGCGATAGATATGGGCGGTGGCTACGGAGCAGACTATATAACCGCACAGTCGCCGACAGCGGAAGATTATGCTGCTGCGATTGTACCGATGCTCAAAGGTAAAGGACTGAAACTTATCCTCGAACCTGGCGCAAGCATTGCGGCTAATGCGGCGATTTTAGTAACGCAGGTTTTGTATCTGAAAAGCAGTGGTGAGAAAAAATTTGTTATAGTCGATGCGGGTATGAATGATTTGATTCGCCCGCCGTTGTATGGCGCATTTCACTTCATTTGGCCGACAAAGGTCAGTGAAAAATTCGTACCAGGCCGGCGGGACAAAAATCTGCAATTGACTGGCACAGAGGTCGTTGACGTTGTCGGCCCTGTCTGCGAAAGTGCCGATTTTTTTGCACAAGATAGGGCTTTACCACCGGTAAAACGTGACGACTTGCTCAGTATCTTCACTGCTGGAGCTTACGGCTTTACTATGAGCAGTAACTACAATGCCCGCCCCCGAGCCGCCGAAGTCCTTGTCGACGGCAGCAAATTCTCCGTCATCTGCAAACGGGAAACCTATAAGGATTTAACATCGCTGGAAAGAAGGACAGTTCGTCACGAACGGCAAGACTAAAAGTTTCTTTCGACAAAGCCGGTGTCGATTTTGTTCTTGGCGAAAAGATTGTGCGAGATAATATTCAGGCAGGCAGGTATCGTAGTCTTTATCGGCTCGATAACAAATTCCCCTAAAGCCCTTTTCATTGTGGCAATGGCTTCAGTTCGCGTTTTTTGATGAACGATGAGTTTGGCAATCATCGAATCATAACTTGTCGAGACAGTCCAGCCCTGGCATACGTGCGTATCAAGTCTAACGCCTGGGCCGCCGGGTGGGAGGTATCTGGTAATCATACCCGGAGAAGGAGCAAAATTATTCGCGGGGTTCTCTGCGTTAATCCGGCACTCAATCGCCACTCCGTTATGCTTGATTTTCCGCTGACTTAATTCTATAGATTGGCCTGCGGCGATTTTCAGCTGCCACTTAATCAAATCGTGGCCTGTAACCATTTCAGTAACGGGGTGCTCGACCTGAATTCGCCTGTTGACCTCAATGAAGTAAAACTTTTTATCCGCATCCAAAATAAACTCAACTGTCGCAGCATTGACATATTTGGCTTGTTTTATAATCCTCAAAGCAGCATTGCAAAGTTTCTCCCTGTCACGCTCATCGAGAACGGGACAAGGTGATTCCTCAATCATCTTCTGATGTCTTCGTTGAATAGTGCAGTCTCTTTCATAAAAGTGTACTGCATTGCCATTGTTATCGGCCATCACCTGCACTTCCACGTGACGGGGCTCAAGTATCAGTTTTTCGAGATAGACACTTCCATTGCCAAAAGCAACTTCCGCTTCTGCCCGAGCTGCTCCGAACGCGGAACGAAAGCTGATGTCGTTGTGTGCCACTCTCATGCCGCGTCCGCCGCCGCCGGCTGCGGCTTTTATCAGTACAGGGTATCCAATTTTATCTGCCAGCTTTAGAGCCTCAGACTCACTTTCGATAATGCCGTCGGAGCCGGGCACTACCCGTACGTCTGCCTCGCGAGCTATTTGGCGTGCCTGGGCTTTGTCGCCGAGCAGTCGCATTGTCTCCACAGAAGGGCCTATGAATATTATACCGCAGTCTTGGCAAATCTGGACGAAGTTGATGTTCTCCGCCAGAAAACCGTAACCTGGATGAATTGCCTCGGCATCTGTAATTTCAGCGGCACTTATGATGTGTGGGATATTAAGATAACTTTCAGCCGAATCAGCCGGGCCTATACAAATCGCCTCATCAGCAAGCTGCAGGTACGGAGCATCTCTATCGGCCTCGGAATAAACCGCAACTGCCTCAATGCCAAGCTCGTGACAGGCCCGGATAATACGCAGCGCTATCTCACCACGGTTTGCTATAAGGATTCTTGAAAACATCTTCTCGATTCTTGATACTTATACTCCGAGTATCAGTCTGGTTTGACTCTGAAAAGTACTTGGCCATATTCAACGGCCTGACCGTTTGTCACCACTATCTCGGCGATTGTTCCGCTGGTTTCAGCTTTTATTTCGTTCATCACTTTCATTGCCTCGATTATACAAACGACCGTTTGCGTATCAACATGCGAACCAGGTTCAACATAAGGTTTCGAGTCAGGACTTGGAGTAGCATAGAAAGTCCCGATAAGAGGCGATTTTATCTCCACCAATCCTTGCTGGGACGACATGCCGGCAGATTGGGTTTCAACTGCCGAGGTTTGTGTGCCATTAGGGCGGCCTGAAACGCCCGGCTCGCTCATAGGTGCTACAGTTACGACCTTGCCTAAAGCGGATTGAGGGTAGGATCGCTTCAGAAAAATCCTATCATCGCCATGCTTTATCTCCACCTCGACAAGATTGTTTTGTTTCATTATTTCGATAAGTGCGTTTATTTTCTGCAAATCGTTATCTTCTTGCGCCATTGCCATATCCTTCCCTAATCGTCAAGATGGCTTACGCCACAAAAGCCGTCGATTAAGCTCATAAGTATAGCTATAAAAAGCACTTTTGCAAATAATTTCTACTAACTTAGGACCTGTCGGGCAAAGCAGCAAATTGAAAATCGTCCGGTAAAATCTCAATTTATAGCGGTTTCGTGATGTTTTTTAAGAATAACATCGCCGAAATAAATAAAGATGAGATGAAGCTATGAACTTTTCCCAATAGGGCAGGTGCTTAAGCTTGTATACCTTACTTGCTTTCGCAAGAAAACATGAAGGCCGACTTAAAGTACTTCAAGAGCAATTGCCGTAATGTCGTCAACTTCGGATGGGGCGGCTGACTGATTTCGCACAAGCGAGCTGAACTTGTCCATCATCTCAGCGAGAGACAAATCCTTTATTTCACAGAATTTTTTGCTGAAATTAAAGCTGATTGGGTCGCCGAGGCTGCCGATAAATGGCTCTGCTCCATCGGAGTACAGCAGTAGTTTATCGCCGGATTGAAGCTGTATGGTCTGCTGGATATATTCGGATTTCCCAAAAATTCCGAGCAAAGGACCTCGTATTTCTAATTGTCGTGGCTGCTCGTTGGGCCTGATAAGAATTGGATAGGGATGTCCGGCCCGGGCGTAGGTTAGCTGCAGCGTCTTTATATTCAGCAGACAATAGCAACAAGTTGCAAATTGGTAGCCCGAGAGCTTCTGTGTAGCCAGCCGCACATTGAGATTTTTCATAACTTCCGCGGGTGAGAATATATGGTAATTGTTATCAATGGTCTCTCGCATAACCAGAGCCTGCTTTAGGAAAATCGTCAGCAGCGCAGCAGGTATGCCGTGACCGACTACATCAGCTACATAAAAGCCTATGTGTTGCTCATCGATGCGGACGATATCGTAGATGTCGCCCGAAACCCACTCGGCTGGCAGAAAGGTCGTGGCCCATCGTACTTTATCAGTATTGGGCAGTTGAGCAGGCAAAAAATCCTGCTGAACAAGACCAGCCAGACGAAGTTGCTCAGACAGGTTTTCAACCAGGGCGCCGGTCATACTAAGCTGCTCTGCCAGTTTATTTTTGTAAATTGCTTGGATCTGCTTTGGCGGCATGGCAGGTCTTACAGCAATTTCCGAGCTTTTTTTGCGGTAAGCCAGATTTAAGCTGATTCTTACCCATAACTCATCTGTGGAAATCGACTCGGTTGAACCGGCCATAGAGAAACTGCTCTTTGACGGCGCCAAAAAAAAGCTTTTTACGGGCATCTGCATACGCTCGTTGAGCAAAATCACGCCAATATTGTTCATCTCGAGCGTTTCGATTATCCGTGACAGGTATCCCTGCTGTGAGACATCGAGGTCCACAGTATCAATAATGACGGTTCCAATCAGGTCAAGTCTATCGCGTACCTGAAAAAATTTGTCCATTGGCCGTACTGCGGAAGAAAGTTTCCTCTGTTTCAGAAGCCGCTTTATTTCAGACGGCATATGCTTCTGGTTCGTCAGGTATAAAACGTCTATAAAGTTTTTTGATACTTCAAGTGCGCTTAGCAGCCCTGTTTTTTCCATTTCATTTACCTTCCTTAAGGC
>JBAPXT010000275.1:0-25919 GCA_049284355.1 Sedimentisphaerales bacterium | reverse complement strand
TCGATTTCCATAGTCATCTCCTTAAATCGTGTTAATAATCCATTAAGGAATATTATGGGGACGAACTCTTTGGAGCGCAAGGAGTTATATTATTTGGCGCAATTTCCTCTAACGGTCGCGGCTCTGTAACCCGCGCAATAAATTGAGGGACTAAGTTTTTTGGGTATTAACGTCCGTGCCTGCCTCCACCACCACCGTGGCCGCCACCATAACGAGCGTCACCTGCATCGCGGCTGCCACCTGCGTCGCGACCGCCGCCTATGTCTCGGCCACCGCCTACATCGCGGCCGCTACCTTCATTGCGACCACCACCTACATCGCGACTGCCACCGCGACTGTCTTCAGCAGAACGATATTGTTGAAAGCTATTTGTTCGCTCGACAGCACGGTCACGAGCTCTTAGCTCCTGATTCAATTCCTGCCGGTGTTGAGCAGAATCATTGTTAGTTACTTCATGTCTTTGTTGGGGGACTTCCTGCCCTCGCACAGCCGGCCTTTCAGTTAAAAGCGGTCGATTTTCCGACCCCAGCCATGACTGTCTTTCGGGCCTGTGACGTTCCCAGCCATTAAGGGTATTGTGATAAATATTGCCCGAGCGGTCGGAAAAAAAGTTATTTCTGTGGTTTTCCAACCTGGAAGCAGCCTGTGGTATTCTGAAATCGGTCCTGACAATTGAATCTCTACGGCGGGTGTAAATATTGTTTATATTGGAAAACCTGTCATGGTTGATACGGACAACGGCGTTATGTCTTACATCAAAATCATCGGTACGAAATACGCAGTGGCCCCACCAGCCACCTGTTACGAAACCTGTTCCGAACCACCCGTGCCTTCTGCCGATTTCGAATCCCCAGCAGTCTATTGTGTCATTGTAATAGAATCCAAAACCCCAGGTCCGCGGTCTTGGGTAGCAGAACCTTCCGTACCACGGGGTGTAATAGAAGCCAGTGCCATAGACCACACAGCCATGATACGGATAACAGCCAAAGTAACCGGGTGTATAGCCGACATATACAATATCAGGCGTTGAGTCATAGACGTAAACATATCTTACCGGATAAATCGGACAGCTTGGCGGTATCGTATAAATGACCTGAGGAACCTGGGTGCAGACAGACCACGGCCCCAATTGATTGTCAGCTACGAACCAAACCGCATCGTTGCAGCAGTAATACCTGCCATCTACGAGGACAACAGAATAGGCGGTATTGACGGCGTATTGCATTGATGTTCCCTGGATTGGCCCGAATTCCGGGTCGCCATCGTACGTAACCGTCAGGTTCGCCTCGCTGCGTTTAACAGCGGCAGTCTGAGGAATGTACGTTTCCACTACAGCTTCATGGGCCTCTTCGGTTCCTGCGATGTGCGCCCTGACGTGTCCTTTATCCGAACCGGGCGGAATTTTTGCAAAGTCAGACGGCAGCTTATCGGGATATAGATAGGTCCAGGGCCCTTCCTTTTTCTTTGCGGTGAACCATCGGCCTGAGAGCAAAACATAAATCTGTTGAGTATTAATGTCCATGAAAACATCGCTGTCGGTATTGCTGATAAACAGTAGATTTGTACCTGTGATTATTTGAAATTCCGGCTCACCATTGGTCGCAATCAATTCGGTTGGCTCGGTAGCCTCAATTATTTGTAACAAATTATCCACCCCATTTGCCTGCGGGGTGCTGACGGTACCATTTGCGGTGGAAGCATCCTTATCTTCGGCCAAAGCGGCAGCAGCGGCAGGTATTGTTACAGCGGCCCGCCAGGGTCCTTTGATGTCATTTGCCTTCATCCATTGGTCACCAGCCTTGAGAAAATAGGTTTTGCTCGGCATATCGAGCACAATAAAGAAGGGGGTATTGACCGCCTTCATAAGGTTTGTATTTTCCACCTTCATCAGTTTTGGTTCGCCATCGAAGGTCACAAGGACGGCGGGGAGTTCGCTGAAGAGTATTTTTGGCGGATTATTGTTCAGCTCGTCGCGGGCCTTCTTTTCTTTTTCCACCAATTCAAGAGATGTCAGCATCTCATCGAGGGACATTTGCAGATTCCATTTAGGTATTTCCGATTTGAGAACAGCGTCAAGTTTGTCTTTCTGTTCTCCCAGCGTATCGGGGAATATGACTTTATTGACGTTGATGTCGGCGAGAGTGACCATTCGGTTGTCACGGTCTGTTTCGACCTGAGCGTTGAAACAAAGAACGCCGAATACAGGCTCGGCGGAGTTTCCGGCGGTTACAGACACAACAGACCTGGCAGTGAGTTTGTTTGCATTGAATTTTTCCAGCTGCGGCTGGTAAATCACAATATTGGTATCGGGTGATTGAATCATTTTAGGCCATTGCTGTTCCTCCGCAGTTGAAAAATTATAAAAGAGAAATGACGTGCAGATTGCCAGCAATATTTTTGATGAACAGGTTTTCATCGGATATCTCCTAAATTTGAGAAATTAAACTTTTTGCGAATTATTATAAACATCCGTTTTTCCCGAGCTACTGAGTAAATTCCTTATATTTACCAGAATTTTTCCTCTCTTTCGAGGACAATATATTTCCAAAGATACGGTCGGCTGATTTTAGAATTTTAGGCGGCCTTGCGTGAACTTAGTTTGTGCCTTAAAGCTTCCATATACAGATAAAAGACCGGTGTTACGTAAAGCGTCAAAGTTTGTGAAAATAGCAGGCCGCCAACAACGGCAAGACCTAAAGGTCTTCTTGATTCGGCGCCTGCGCCAAAACCCATCGCGATAGGCAGGCCGGCCATCAAGGCGGCCATTGTGGTCATCATAATGGGGCGAAACCGTATAAGGCAGGCCTCGAAAATAGCATCGTGCGGACTTTTTCCTTCGGTTCGCTGGGCTTCAATAGCAAAGTCAATCATCATAATGCCGTTTTTCTTGACCAGGCCGACAAGCATAATTATGCCGACGAAGGCGTATATGGAAAGCTCTGTCCTGAAAATTAACAAAGTAAGCAGTGCGCCGAAACCTGCGAATGGAAGGGCGGAGAGGATGGTAATGGGATGAATAAAACTTTCGTACAAAACACCCAGCACAAGATAAATGACAAGAATCGCCAGAACCAGCAATAGCCCAAGACCCTGAAAAGAAGAACGGAAGGCGGCTGCGGTCCCCTGGAAACTCGTATTAATGGTTGACGGCAAAGTATTTTTTGCCAGGCGGTCGACGGCATTAACGGCGTCGCCGAGCGATACACCGGGTTTCAGGTTGAAAGATATTGTGACAGCAGGTAATTGCCCCTGATGGTTAATTGTAAGAGGACCTACGCCGGTAGTAAAGCTTGCGACGGCATCCAACGGAATGAGCTTGCCTGTTACGTCTGAGCGGACGTAAAGCAAACTTAAAACAGAAGGGTCAAGCTGATATTCAGGAAGCAATTCGGTAATGACCAGATATTGATTATCAGGCGCAAGTATTGTCGAAACCTGACCCGAGCTGTAAGCATAAGATAAAGCTGTTTCAATCTGTTCTGCGTTAACGCCGAGGGTTGCGGCTTTGTCTCTTTGAATATTGATATTAACTTTGGGATTTTTGATTTGTAAATCGCTTGTAATATCCTGAAAGCCGGGCAGTTCCTGAATTTTCTGCTCCATTACAGCAGCGTATTTATATAATTCCTCCATATCGGGGGTTTGAAGGGTGTACTGGTATTGGCTTTTGGCCGCACGGCCGCCTAACTGGATGGTGGGCGGGTTCTGCATATAAGCTTTGATGCCCGGCACAGTGGCCAAATCCTGCCGCCACTTTTGAATCAACTCATCGACAGAATATTTGCGTTCCGATTTAGGCTTGAGACGGATAAAGAATGAGCCTGCGTTGCTTCCAGAGCTTCCTCGGGAACCGGCACTGGACATAAACGAATCAATTTCCGGCATTTTTTGTAAAACAGCGTTAACAGCCTGCTGGTGCTCAAACATTGATTTATAAGAAATACCCTGAGGGCCTTCCGTGGAACCAAATATCTGGGCACGGTCTTCGCTGGGCAGAAATCCTTTTGGAAGCCAGATAAACAGAAAGACAGTGCCAACCAGAATAATCGCCGAGAACAGCATTGAGCTTCGTTTATTTACGAGGACCCACCTCAGCGTCCGTTGGTAAAAAGCGAGCATCCGTTTATAAACTCGCTCTGAAAATTCGTACACTCTGCCGTGGTGCACCTCTTCGGGCGAATGGAGAAATCTACTGGCGAGCATGGGGGTAAGCGAAAGGGCGACAAAGCCTGAAACCAGAACCGCGACACCGATAGTAACAGCGAATTCACGGAAGAGTCTTCCTACGAGACCGCCCATAAAAAGAATAGGGATAAATACGGCAGCCAGAGAGAGGGTCATGCTGACAATGGTGAAACTGATTTCTTTTGCGCCGTCAATAGAGGCCTTCAATCTGGCCTTTCCCATTTCCATGTGCCGCACAATATTCTCGAGCATAACAATAGCGTCATCGACAACAAAACCGACCGACAGGGTCAGAGCCATCAAAGACAAATTGTCCAGACTATAATCAAGCAGGTACATAACCATAAATGTGCCGACTATCGCCATCGGAAGGGCAAGACTTGGAATAATGGTAGCGGAGACATTACGCAGGAACAAAAAGATGACAAGAACAACCAAAACGAGAGTAAGCAGCAGCGTGAATTGAACATCATTGACCGAATTTTTAATCGGGATAGAACGGTCAATTAAAACTTTTACAGAAACAGAAGCGGGCAGTTTTTCGCTGAAAGAAGGCAGCAATTCCTTGACGGCATTTGCGACCTCGACAGTGTTAGTTCCAGGCTGGCGCTGAATCGCAAGGATTATAGACCTTTTCTGAGAATTACTATCAACATACCAGGCGGCAACTTTATTATTTTCGACGCTGTCCATAACGTGCGCGATTTTGTCAAGACGAACAGGAGAGCCGTTTCGATAAGCGACAATTAAAGGACGGTAAGCCTCTGCATTATTAAGCTGTCCTGTTGCTTCGACGGTAAAAGCACTGTAAGGGCCATACAAAACTCCTGTAGGCAGATTTACGTTGCCTCTTTGAATAGCGGCAACGGCCTCGTTGATGCCCAAGCCCTGATTGGACATAATCATCGGGTCAAATTGAATTCTTACGGCATATTTTTGCGAGCCGTATACCTGCACCTGAGCGACCCCGCTGACCATAGAAATTCTCTGAGCCATCAGAGTTTGCCCGTATTCATCCAGCGAGGACAAAGGCAAAGTGGGACTGGTCATCGCAATAAGTAAAATAGGCTGGTCGGCCGGATTTACTTTCTGATAACTGGGAGGGCTGGGCATATCCTGTGGTAACCGCCGCAAAGTCTGGGCAATAGCGGCCTGTACATCCTGAGCAGCCGCGTCTATATCGCGATTAAGATTGAACTGGAGGGTTATCTGGGTACTTCCCAAAGCGCTGGCCGAAGTCATAGAGTCTATACCAGCGATGGTTGAGAACTGCTTTTCCAAAGGAGTCGCAACAGCAGCGGCCATCGTCTCAGGGCTGGCTCCGGGCAATGAAGCGGAAACCTGAATAGTGGGAAAATCCACGTTCGGTAAATCGCTGACGGGAAGCAGGCGAAAAGCCGCGATGCCAAAAATCAGTATGCCGGAGGAAACAAGAGTTGTCATAATCGGCCGATTGATAAACAGAGATGTAAAATTCATTAGCGCACTACCTTACTTTTTGTCAGATGTTTTTACCTGAACTTTTGCGCCAGGTGTCAATCGAAGTTGTCCATCGGTGACAACGACTTCTTTGGCCCGTACCCCTTCGACAACTGTCCGGCCGTCCAGAGTTCTTTTGGCAACGACGGGTCTGAACTCAACCGTCTGGTCGGGTTTAATTACGTAAACGAATTGTCCGCTCTGGCTGTTCTGTACGGCCTCAGATGGAACGAGCACCACATCTTTTTCGACACTGAGGACGAGCCTTACGTGGACGAATTGCCCGGGCCAAAAATAATAGTCGGGGTTCGGCAAAGTGGCACGGAGCTTAATCGTACTGGTTTCCTGCTGTACGGCATTATCCAGAAACGTCAGGGTTCCCTGGTGAGCATCGGCATCAGATTTATCAGGGAGCCGGACATAAGTTTTCAGCTCGCCCCTGGCCATTTCCTGACGGACCAACTCAAGGTTCTGCTCAGGAAGTGTAAAATCGGCATAGATTGGGTCCAGCTGCTGGATGACAAGGAGAACTGCGCTGGCATCGGCGCTGTTGGCAGTTACCACATTGCCGACATCTACATACCGATGTCCCGCGCGGCCGTCAATTGGCGAATGTATAAAGCAGTACTCCAGGTTTACCTGGGCCATTTGTACCTCGGCTTGGTCGGACTGTACCTGTGCCTCGGCAAGCACTACAGCATTCTGTTTGGTGTCATAGCCATCTTTAGAAATAGCACCGGTTGGAAGAAGTTCCTTGACGCGTTCGAACGACGATTTGGCCAGGGTTAGCGCTGCTGTGCTTTGTGTGAGACTTGCCTGGGTTTTTTTGAGAGCCGCCTCATAAGGACGTGGGTCGATAGTAAAAAGCGGGTCGCCTTTTTTCAGGTCGGCCCCGTCAGTGAAATGTATTTCGGTGATTTGGCCTGAGACCTGCGGACGAATCGACACAACTTCCCTTGCGGTGCAGGAGCCGATATTATCAATATATACCGGCACATCCTGCGCAACGGCCTCAGATGCGGTTACCCATACAGGCGGCCGCTCAATTGCGGCCTCCTTTTTCCTGCAGCCGGGGAGGGGCAATCCAATAAACAGCAGTAAGACCGCCAAACAGGCAATCCGGTGAGGTGCTCGATTTTCCAAGTCAGACAGGTTCATTTTAAAATCCCATAAGAAAACAACTATTATAATTGATACATTATGCCCGTTTTTTATTATCTCCGAAGTTATCGCAGGTTGGCAGGTGAATCAGGTTCATTATCCCATCCCGCCGCCAAGAGTTTTTTTTGCATTAGTTGCAGCTGACTGCGGCTGCAGGCGGTGGGTGGCCCGCAAGAACGATACCCTGTTCAGCACCTTTTCCTGAAACTGTTCGAGATAGAGATATATGCTTGGTGTTATGTAAAGCGTAATGAACTGCGAAACAAGCAGTCCTCCGACGACAACCAGCCCCAATGGCCGACGCCCCGCACCATCGGCACCATATCCCAGAGCAATGGGCATAGCACCCATCATCGCCGCCAGTGTGGTCATCATAATCGGCCTGAACCGGTCCATGCTCGCCTGATGAATAGCTTCGTGGGCAGTTTTGCCCTCGTCGATGCGCTGAAGAGCGAAATCAACAATCAGAATACCGTTTTTCTTGACAATGCCCATAAGCATAAACATGCCGATAAATGCATAGAGAGAAGCCTCCTGCCGAAAGACGAGCAGCGTGGCAAGTCCGCCGACGAGAGCCACGGGAAGCGAAGACAGCACCGTAACGGGATGGAGGTAGCTTTCATAGAGAATGCCCAAGATGACGTACATTACGAAGACGGCCATAAACATCAGAACGACGAGGTCGCGAATCGTGTTACGGAAAGTGAGGGCATCGCCCTGAAGATTACCTTCAATGGTGATAGGGAGGATTTGCTTGGCGGAGTTTTCGATATAATCGGCCGCTTCTCCGAGCGAGACGCCGGGGACAAGGTTGAAGAAGAAGGTGACACTGGTGAACTGATTTATATGATGGACGGCCTGCGGGCCGAGCTCCTCGTGCCAGGTGGCGACGGCGGACAACGGGACAAGGCGGCTGCCATCATCACTTTTGATATACAGGAGGGATAGGTCTTCGGGCCTGCTCCTGTCCTTGTCATTGACTTCCATAATGACCTGATACTGGTTGCTGGCACGTTTAATCTGATAGACGTAGTTCTGCGAATAGGCATTCTGCAACAGGGCAAGGATGCGGGCGGAAGAGACGCCATAGGACTTTGCCTGTTCACGGAGGACGTCAATCTGAAGAACGGGGGTATGATTAAACAAGTCAGAACTGACGGTAGCAAATCCTTTGAATTCCCTGAATTTTGCCAATAGTTTTTGAGCGGTGCTATAGACCTCATCGGGATTGATGCCATAAATAGCATAGGCATACTGACCCTGCTGTGTGCCGGTTGCGCCTGTGCTGATGGACAAGACGGGGTTAGGCTGAAGCAATGCCAGTAATCCGGGGATAGCGGCGGAGGCAGCACCCATAAGCTGGCCTGTCACCATCTGGATTGGGGGGCGGAGGTCAGGGTTTTTGAGGATTGCCAGAATAAAGCCCTGGTTTGATGATATGAAGCGGCTGATGCCGGTTACAGTCACAGTCATATCAACGGCAGGGTTTGCGTGCAGGATTTCTTCCACTTGTGACTGGTAAGCCCGCATTTGCTGAGGGGAAGAACCCTCCTGAGCAATCATAACACCGCGAACAAAGGAACTGTCGCCAATCGGAAGAAAGGACTGGGGAACGTGCATAAAGAGCCAGACCGTGCCAATCAAGCAGAAGGCCCATATGGCCGCGGAAATAGATTTATTTTTCAGGAACCACCAGAGAGAGCTGCCGTAGAAACCAAGGACGCGTTTTTCGACGCCGCCAATCACCCGTTCCACCCAGGTTTTAGGGACATCTTTGCCACGGCGGCCCAACAGCCGGGAGCACATCATCGGGGTGAGCGTCAGAGATACGATTCCAGAAGCAAGTATAGCCACAACGATAGTGATGGAAAGCTCGCGAAAGACCCTTCCAATCAGTCCGCCCATAAACAAAAGCGGAATGAACACGGCGGCCAGAGAAATAGTCATTGCCAAAATCGTGAAGCTTATTTCTTTTGCGCTATTGAGAGTGGCCTGTAAGGCGTTTTCACCAAATTTTTCCATTCTGCGAACGGTGTTCTCAAGGAAGACAACAGCGTCATCAACCAGGAAACCAACGGTCAGAGTCAAGGCCATCAGGGACAGGTTATCGAGACTGTAGCCGAGCAATCGCATAGCTATGAATACCAACGTCAACGACAACGGCATAGCAACAGCAGGAATAAGCGTGTCGGAAGCGCGACCGAGGAACACAAAGATTACCAGCACGACCAGCACAAATGCGATAAACAAGGTTTGTTTGACATCATTGATACTATTTACGATTGTCCTGGAGCGGTCATGAACGGGGATGATTTGCACGGAGCCGGGGATTTCGGCACGGATGACAGGGACGAGTTTCTTTACTGAGTTTGCAACTTCGACGGTGTTGGAGCCGGCCTGACGGAAGACGGCAAGGACGACAACGGCCGGCGGTATTTTATAGTCACGGAGCCAGAAACTGGCACTGATTCGTTCGTCCTGAACGGAGTCGTAGACCTTTGCCACATCTTTGAGGTAGAGCGGCGCACCATTGACCGTGTCGATAATAATGTTCTCGTAATCAGCAACGGTTTCGAGCTGTCCCTGCGGCTGGAGGAGAAAAGTATGATGTGCGCCATCAAACTGGCCTGCGCCCTGATAGCTGGTGTTGCTGCGTATTGCGTTGGCCAAGTCGTCAACAGTGATGCCTCTTATAGCCATCGCGGAGGGGTCGGCCTTAATCCTGATTGCAGATTGAGTGCCGTAGACTGCCACCTGGCTTACGCCCGGCAGGATGCTGATGCGCTGACCTATTTGCGTGCTGGCGTAGTCATACAGTTGGCCGGCAGTAAACGAATCACTTGCAAGAGCTATATAAAGAATGGGTTGCTCGTTCGGATTTGTTTTGGTGAAGGTCGGCGGGCTGGGCATATCCAGAGGGAGCTGCCCTGCAGCCCTTGTAATGGCGGCCTGGACGTCTGTGGCAGCGCCGTCGATATTTTTGGAGATATCAAACTGCAGGACGAGGCTTGTGTTTCCCTGAGAGCTGGAGGATGTTATTATTTCGAGGCCCGGGATTAGCAGAAACTGCCGCTCCAAAGGCGTGGCGACATTGTTAGCCATAGTTACAGGCGATGCGCCCGGGTAGAAGGCCTGCACCTGAATGACAGGATAGTCCACAGACGGCAAATCATTTACAGGCAAGTGCCTGTAGGCAAGAACCCCGAACAGCGTGGCCGAGATTACCAGCAACATAGTCATTACCGGCTGACGAACGAATGGTTCAGAGGGGTTCATTGTTTACTTTTCGCTCCTTGGGTTTGCGATGGCTGTGCTTGTTGTCCGCCCTTCGGCGTCATCTCCTGAAGCCGTACCTTTCCTCCGGATGTTACGGTGAGCTGGCCACTTGTCACCACTTTTTCGCCCGCAGCAAGTCCATCAGTAATGACCACCAAGTTGCCTTGTTGCTGGCCAAGCTTAACGAGACGCAGCTCAGCTGTGGAGTCCGGCCTGATGACGTAGACGAAAGGACCATTCTGGCTGATTTGTATTGCCTCTGACGGGACCAGCACGGCGTCCTTGAGGGTGCTGAGTACCAGGCGTACCCGGACAAATTGTCCAGGCCAGAAATAATGGTCCTGGTTCCGGAGTGTGGCGCGAAGTTTGACCGTACCGGTACCCTCCTGCACGGCATTATCCAGAAACGTAAGATTTCCTTCGCGAGCATTGGCATCAGATTCATCAGGCAGCCTGACGTAGGTCTTTAAATCGTCCTTTGCCATCTGCCGGCGGACCGATGCAAGGTCCCGCTCAGTAATGGTGAAGTCAGCATAGACTGGGTCCAGTCGCTGGATGACCAGAAGAGGAGTGCCACTATTAGGAACGTTACTATTGGATGCTGTTACGACATTGCCGATGTCCACCTGCCGCTGCCCGGCCAGACCGTCTATAGGTGAACGTATAAAGCAGTAGTCCAGGTTTACCTGAGCTGTTTGTATCGCAGCCTGGCTGGCCTGCACCTGCGCCTCCCCAACCGCAACAGCATTCTGTCTTATGTCATATTCTTCTTTGGAGATGGCACCCGTTGGAAGAAGCGTCTTGACACGTTCGAACTCTGATTTAGCCAGGGCCAGCGATGCCGTACTCTGCGCCAAGCTTGCCTGGGCCTGTACAAGTGCTGCCTGGTTAGGCCTGGGGTCAATAGTAAACAGCATGTCGCCTTTCTTCAGGTCAGCCCCGTCAGTGAAATGTATCTCGGTGATTTGGCCGGCAATCTGCGGATGAACCGATACGACCTCACATGCGGTGCAAGTGCCTATCTCGTCGATGTATGTAGGGACATCCCTCGCCACAGCCTCAGATGCAGTTACCAATGCAGGCGGTCGCTCCATTGCGACGCTCTTTTTCCTGCAGCCGAAAAGTGCCAGTCCAACCAGCAGCACTATGATTGTCAGTTTGGCTATTTTTCTCAATGTTTGTAAACCTGTATTCATAATTAAAAATCCCGCGATAATTTCCTGAAAGTTATTTCGCCTCGACAGGTAAATCGGGTTTGTTGTTAACCTGAACGGCATTAGGTTCTTCGTCTTCCCAGCCGCCGCCAAGAGCTTTGTAAAGGGACACTAAGTCAGTAGACAGGTTGCGGGTACTTTGCACCAAAGAATCCTCAGAAGCAAAAAGGGACCGCTGCGAATCCAGAACACTGAGAAACTCGGTTTGACCCTGAGAGTAAAGCTGAGTAGCCAATTCCACGGCCTTGCGGTTGGCGGTCACGGTAACCTCCAAAGCCTTGTGACGCTGCTGCTCTTTGGAATACGACACAAGAGCATTTTCAACATCCTGAAGGGCCGTAAGGACCGCCTTCTGATAGGTAAGCACCGCCTGTTCGGTAAGAGCCTTCTGGACTTCGATGTTGGCACTGACACTGCCGGCGTTGAAGATTTGCCAGTCGATGGAAGGGCCAAATGACCAGAGACTGTTTTGCGATTTTATCAACGTATCGAGGGCGTTGCTTTGATAGCCTGCTGAACCAGTGAGATTGAACCTGGGAAATAGATCAGCAGTGGCTACTCCTATACGGGCAGTAGCAGCGTGGATTTGAGCTTCGGCCCGCCGAATATCGGGACGACGACGGAGCAAATCCGACGGGAGTTCGGCCGGCAGGTCAGGCGGGGTAATGGGAATCGTGGAAACCAGCGATAATTCTTCCAATAGAGACGTCGGCTCACGGCCGAGCAATACGCTCAGATTGTAAATGGCCTGCTGAGCAGAAGTTTCCAGCACAGGAATCTGCGAGGCGGTAGTTCCGACCTGCGCATCGGCATTGGCGACGTCAAGCGCTCCTACCAATCCGCTGCCAAACCGCTGGCGGGTCAGCTCGGCGGTGTGCTGCTGAGCCTGAAGGTTGTTCTGAGCAATGACAATTTCCTGCTGGAAACCGCGAAGTTCGATATAGTTGAGCGCCACCTCACCGGCGAGGGTTACGAGGACATCTCTTTGGTCTTCAACAGCGGCCTGGATATCCGCCTTGGCAGCTTCTACATTACGCCGCACCCCGCCAAATATGTCCAGCTCCCAGACAGCGTCCAAACCTGTCTGCCATAAATCACGTCTTATTGGGGAAGTTGTAGCAGAACCTGCAGTTTGGCTGCGAGAGTAGGAACCAGTGGCGTCGATAGTGGGCCATAATCCTGCGGACACAACTCTGCGTGCCGCACGGGCCTGGCGAAGTCTCGATTCGGCCTGCTTCAAATCCAGGTTAGATTCTACGGCCCTACCTATCAAGGAGGTAAGGTTTGGGTCGTTAAAAGCCATCCACCAGTGGACAAGGTCTGCAGCAGTTGTCTGACCGGCCGTGCCAGTCCATGCGGAGGGGACAGATACCTGCGGAGGATGATAGTCAGGCCCGACGGTACAACTGGTTGTCGTCAGCAAACAAATACAGAATATACACAGGTTCAGATGCCGCATATTAAATCTCCTTTACTTAGTTATTCTGAATCACTCATAGCGCAGGGCCTCAATCGGGTCCAAGCGAGAAGCTTTCCACGCCGGATAAAATCCGAAAATAATTCCCACGCTCACCGAGACGAGAACAGCCGCCACGATAGCGGCCGGGGAAGTTTCTACTGGCCAATGCTTAAAGTGCTTGACCAATAACGCACCGCCGTGCCCAATCAAGATTCCCAAAGCCCCTCCTATCAGGCATAAAACTACGGCCTCAACAAGAAATTGCCTGAGAATATCGCGAGCCCTTGCGCCAACGGACATTCGCAATCCGATTTCGCGAGTGCGTTCAGTAACGGATACGAGCATAATATTCATAATTCCGACGCCGCCGACAATCAGAGAGATAAGCGCGACAGCCAGAAGCAGATTAGTCATTAAGGATGTAACGGTAGTAAAAGTCTTTATCATGTCAGTCATATCGCGGACGCTGAAGTCGTCCGGCTCCCCAGGCCGGAGGTGGTGGCGTTCGCGCAGCAGAACGTTTATTTGCTTAACTGCAACAGGGATGTTTTCGGTGGAATCGGACATGGCGAGGATGACATCGACATTTATAAATCGAATCGGCTGGGGTGTATCGGCAGCCTGCGTTTCTGATTGCGTCGGATACAGACTGAGCTGACTGCTTGGGTAAAGATTTTTAAGAGAGTTTACCGAAGTCGAGCTTGTCGAAGAGGCACTACTTTGGTTAACGTTACCAAGCGAAGTGCCTGAGACACGATACTTTATCGCCGTCCAGGGGGCCACTATAATATCGTCCTGGTCCATACCCATCATATTCGCTCCTTTGAGGGACAGGACACCGACTACTTTGAAGGATACATTTTTTATTCGTATTTCTTTGCCGACGGAAGAGGCGCCCTCGAACAACTCACGCGCGAGAGTCTGACCAATAACACAGACCTTGTTTGCGTTGCGAACATCTCTTTCGGTAAACATGTCTCCCTCGGCCAGTTCAGTCCAGTTTCGTATTTTTAAATAATCAGGTGTAGTGCCGACAACAAAGAAAGGCACCCAGTTTTTACTGCCGTAAACAACCTGGGTTCTTGCCGTTACTGCCGGGGCGGCTGCGTGCACGTCGGGGCATTGCTGGATAACAGCGTCGCAGTCCTGCGGTGTGAGCGTCATAACGCTGCCTGCGCCGAAGCTGACGCCGCCGCTTGCGGCGGTGCCTGGCTGAATCATAATCATATTCGAGCCCATACTGGCGATTGATTTCTGGATAGCGGCTGTTGCGCCGCTGCCGATTTCCATCATCACGATTACTGCCGCGATGCCGATGACGATGCCTAAAGTGGTCAGAGTGGCGCGCATCGGGTTGCGACGAAGGGCCCGCATCGCAATAGACATTGTGCGGTAAACTTTCATTCGTCACCTCCGGCGTCTGCGGATTTTGTTTCACCCTCGATTACTCCGTCGCTGATTCGTATTATTCTTTTGGCGTGATGGGCGATGTTCGCATCGTGAGTTACGAGGATAATAGTAATATGCTGCTGCTGATTAAGCTGTTCGAACAGCCGCAGGATTTCCTCGCTGGTATGCGAATCGAGATTTCCTGTCGGCTCATCAGCAAGGAGAATCGACGGTTTGTTTACCAAAGCACGGGCGATAGCGACCCTCTGCTGCTGGCCGCCGGAAAGCCGGGATGGTTCGTAGTCCATCCTATCCGTCAGCCCTAAGAGACCCAGCATTTCTTCAGCTTTTTGCCTGGCCTGCCGTTCCGGCAGGTGTTCCGAGTTATACGACATCGGCATTATTACATTATCAAGTGCGCTGGTTCGCGGCAGCAGGTTGAAATTCTGGAACACAAAACCTATCCTGCGGTTCCTCAGCATAGCCCGCTCGTCAGGTGACAGTCGCGATATTTCCTGTCCTTGCAGCCGGTATTCTCCCGAGGTAGGCCGGTCGAGACACCCGAGGATGTTCATTAAAGTGCTTTTGCCTGAGCCGGAAGCGCCCATTAACGCGACAAGCTCGCCTTGCGAAACAGACATCGATATTCCCTTAAGCACGGGGACATCTATGTCGCCGATGTAATATGTCTTATAAATATTTCGCAATTCAAGAAACGGCATAATTATATGCCTCCCCTTCTTGTGCCTTGCCCTCTTCTTATTTGAGGAACGAATGGATTAGTGGTGCCGGTATCAGCAGTTTTTTGCTGCTGCTGACCTGTAATGACTTTCATACCTTCTTTAATTTCATCGCCCTGCACTTCTGTTTTTGTGCCGTCACTTGGGCCGAGTTTCACATTAATCGGCCGAACGAACGAGTCCTGCTGTACCCAAACGACACCATCAGAAGAGACCTGATTAGTTTCAGGGGCCGTTTCGGCAGTTCGGAACTCCGGAGCAATTTCCTGAGTACAGGGTGTCCATCGCAGCGCGGCGTTGGGTACAAGAAACCCGTTGTTGTTGCTTACTACAAACTGGGCATTTGCCGTAAGATAAGGGAACAGCTTTCCGCTGGAATTATCCGTAACGACTTCTACGGTGTAGGTAACGACATTTTGCGTCATAGTGGCGTTGAGACGAATCTTTCCGACCTCGCCTCGGAAGACTTCTCCTGGAAAGGCGTCGACAGTAAAGTTCACGGGCTGTCCCGGATGGATATTTCCAATATCCGTTTCGTTGACAGAGACCCAAATCTGCATACGTTTAAGGTCTTTGGCAATCAGGAACAAACTTGGAGCGTTGAGACTGGAAACAACTGTTTGACCAATGTTTACTCTGCGGTCGATAATAACACCTTTGACCGGCGATTTGATTGTGCAGTAATCGAGATTTCGCTTTGCCCTGGCAAAAGTTGCTTCAGCAATCCCTATATTCGCCTTGGCTGTATCGTAGGCGGACTTGTAAGCATCGTAGCTGCTTTCAGCCAGTGCTTCTGATGGTCCGAGTTTCTGAGCGCGGCTCCAGTCTCGCTCGGCCTGATATAGTTTTGCGTTGGCCTCCTGCAACTGTGCAGTAGCCAGCGCCACATCCGCAGCATAAAGAGAATCATCAATTTTGGCCAGAACCGTGCCTTCCTCCACGACCGAGCCGTAATCGATAGTATTGCCGTCTTTATCTTTGCCGAAATAATCGATTTTCCCGGCAACTTGTGCGCCGACATCAACAACTTCCTCAGGCTCCACTGTGCCGGTAGCGCTGATAGTAATTGCGAGGTCGCCGCGTTTGACCTCAGCGGTGCTATAAGAAAGTGCCTGCCCGCCAGCGGAATGGTGAGAGTACCAAACACTAATAATACCGATGAGTCCTAACGCAACAATCGCAATAGTAGTTATTTTGGTCAAACGTTTCATACTAATACCTCGTTTTGGTTATATTGCTTCATAAAGAGTTTTTTTGGGGATTCGTTGCCGCCACCGTATTATCGTGGTCGGTAAGTTCGCCGGTTTCGATTTGACGCCTGATTTCACGGATGCCAGCCAGAGAAAAACGAGTGATATGGTCTGCTATTTCCTCGATTTTCAGGTTATCAGCCGGCAGGTCTGTTTTTATTCCAGTTTCGGGTAGAGCTTTTCGATACCGTTCGCGGAATGTCAGATTGAAGCATTGCGCCATAACGCTCATCCGGCAAAGCTGCACCTGCTGTTCAGATGCGTGTTCGCCCAACAGTTCCCGGACAATACAACCAAATTCACGCCGGAATGGCTCGATTGATTCCTGCATAGCCTCAGTCAGCAGACCGGTTGGGGTAGTTAGTTCCTTCAACATAATTTCGAACTCATAATTCTTGGGATAGGCAAAACGCTGCATAGCAGCAAATATTCGACCGCGAAACCGCTCCTCGGCAGGGGCATCAGAGGGAATACCACCATCTGGCGGATAAGCCTCTAATGACTTATGAAACGCCAGACGCCACGCATCAACGTACAGAGTTTCCTTGTCGCCAAAGTGGTAATTCACAGCGGCGACGTTGGCACCCGCCCGCTCGCAAATATCGGCAACTGTTGCGTCCCGATAGCCCTTTTTCGCAAATATCTCACAGGCACCCTCAAGTAGTCTTTCTCGGGTACAGATATCTTGTTTTTTTACTGAATTCATATCGCGCTCCATAACAGTCTAATTATATATTTCAAATATACATTTAAAATATACATTTAGTTCGTGCCTATGTCAAGTTTTTTTAGGTTTTTTGCCTAAATGGAGATAGAATCTCTTGATAAACCCTATTTTTAGCAGAAAATGCATCATATCCCGATTATCGACAGCCATTAAGGACAGAATAACAAAAATAAAACAACCATAGCCACAGTAAGAAAAGAGCTGTTTTTTACCCAAAAAAGTGTTATCTATGTTTCGGTTGACACATATAACGGCGACCCCTGCCGTGGACGGCAGGAAAAGACGAGAAGGGAGCCGCAATAAAATTGCGGGGATAAAATCATGATAGTTTTGTTAACCGATTTTGGGGAAAGTGAATATGTGGGGGTGATGAAGGGGGTGATTTATAGTATTGCCAGCGATGCGATAATAGTTGATTTGTGCCATAACATCTCTCCCCAGGAGATAATTGAGGGAAGCTGGGTACTTAAAAATAGTTACAAATACTTTCCGGCTGGCGCAACTTTCTGCTGCGTGGTTGACCCCGGCGTGGGGACAGAAAGGGCGGCAATAGCAGTGAAAACAGACAGGTACTATTTTGTCGGGCCTGATAATGGATTACTGTGGGGAACGATAGCTGAGCAGAGAATAATTGATATAAGGCAGATAGCCATACCTTGCGATGCGAGCAGGACATTTCACGGCAGGGATGTGTTTGCAAAAGCAGCGGCAAATATTGATTTGGGCGGCTTCGAGACCACAGGTGAAAAAATCGAGAGAATCGAGAAGCTGGAATTTTACAAAAATGGCAGAGAAGGAATAATCGTTAGAATCGATGCGTTTGGGAACATCATAACTAATCTGGAAAAGCAAAAGAAGGACAAGTATTCCGTGGAGATAGACGGGAAGGGATATATGATGGAATACTATCCGACCTATTGTGCGGCGAAAAAGGGGGAGCTGTTCCTGATAAAAGGCTCAAGCAATACCCTGGAGATTAGTTTAAAAAACGGGAATGCCAACGAGATATTGGGTGTGAGGACGGGGAAGAAAGTAAGGATATTATAAGAACTTTGAGGTTTTATTGGCGGCGGAGCGGGGTTTTGCTTAGTTTGCGTGCAAGGTCTAAATATTACTATATTTAGCAAAAATCCTTGACATATCGAGCGGGTTACGTTAACTTTTCGAGGTTCGGCCTGCCGGTGTGAGGCAGACGAGATAAGAAAAATGGTTTGGAGGTTTTTTGTGGCTAAAGAGTTAGCTCGTGAACTGATTAACGCAGGGGTGCATTTTGGGCATGGTGTGAGCCGATGGAACCCCAAGATGGCCCCATATATTTTCACAAAGCGCGGCAACATCCATATTATAGATGTGAAAAAGACATTGGCTGGGATATTGGTGGCCAAGAAGCTGCTTGCTGAAGTGGTTTCTTCCGGCAAGGACGTTGTTTTCGTGGGGACGAAGCGTCAGGCCCAAAAGGTGGTTGAAAATGTTGCGGCCAAGTGCGGGATGCATTATGTGGCTGAGCGATGGTTGGGCGGAACGCTTACAAACTTCAGGACCATACGGTCTCAACTTCAAAGACTGCAGCAGTTAGAAGCTATGCAGGAAGGCGGGACGCTTGAGAAGGAAAGCAAGAAGCAGGCATCGCGGCTGAAGCGCGAGCTGCGAAAGCTAAAAAGTAATTTGGGAGGCATCCGCGAGATGACTCGTCTGCCCGGCGCTGTTGTGGTAGTCGATGCTAATAAGGAATATCTTGCTTTGCATGAAGCCAAGAAGCTGGGTATTACAACAGTAGGGATTATCGATACTGATTCGAACCCTGATACGGTGGACGTGGCGATTCCTGCAAATGACGATTCGATGAGGGCGATTGATTTGATACTTAGCGAACTGGCTGACGCGGTGGCAATCGGCGAGACGATGGTTTCAACGAAGCCTGAGCTTGGACAGCGTCCGAGGCGAGTTCGTTCGAGGAGGCCGGCCTTGGCCCATGCAAGTGAAGAGGCCGAGGCAGTGCCGGCATCGGCTGGTGAAGAACGGCGGGAACAGGCCCCCAAGAGGCAGACAGTGAAATCGGCCTCGCCGGAGGGTGAAGTCGAGCAGAATCCTGAGAAGGCATAGAATTAAGAGCACAAGGGCTCGCCACACAGATTGGCGGATAAACTCCGGTGCCCAAGTCAAAAATACTTTTGTGCGTTTTGTTAATGTGCTACCTGATGCTAAATAGGAGTTTTTAAAGATGGCGGAAATTTCAGCTTCGATGGTAATGAAACTGCGGAAGATAAGCGGGCAGGGGATGATGGACTGCAAGAAAGCTCTTGAGGAAGCCAACGGTGACGTTGAGCAGGCGATAGATATACTGAGGAAAAAAGGACTTGCGACTTTAGCGAAGCGCGCTGAGCGGGAGACTTCAGAGGGGATAGTTGTCAGCAAGAAGCGTGAAGATGGCAAGGTGGCGGCGATGGCGACCCTTTGCTGTGAGACAGATTTTGGGGCGAGAAGCGATGATTTTGTGTCGGCGGCGGAGGCGCTGGCGGATTTTGCTCTGGCGTGTTCGGCAGATGAGGGGGTGGAGAATGTTTTAGCGACGTCTGTCGGCGGCAGGAAGTTTAGTGATATTCTGACGGAGATAGTCAGCAAGACCGGCGAAAAGATTCAGGTGGGTGATTTTGCAAAATACAGGCTTGGCGGGACGGGGCTTATAAGCACATACGTTCACTTTAACAGCAAGGTAGGTACAATGGTGCAGATTGAGACCGGCGATGAGAAGATGGCGGCGGCAGGGGCGCTAAAACAGACAGCGGCTGATATAGCGATGCATATTACCGCAACAAAGCCGTTGGCGCTGGATAAAAGCGGCATTGATTCAAAAACGATTGAACGAGAGAAAGCTATTTTCGCTGAGCAAATTAAAAACAAGCCTACGAATATCATTGATAAAATAGTCGAAGGCAAGATGAAGAAATTTTTCGCGGAGAATTGTCTTGTTGAGCAATTATTTGTCAAAGACGACAGCAAAACCATTGCACAGGTTTTGGATGAGACCGCCAAACAAGCCGGCGGTGCGGCAAAAATAAAAAGATTCGTGCGATTTGAAATCGGATAGTGGTTAAACCACAGGCAGATAACGTATAGCGTTTAGAAGAATGGGGAAGAGCAAATATAAGCGGGTATTGTTGAAGCTGTCGGGGGAAAGTTTCTGCAAAGCGGGGAAATTTGGAATTGACGGGGATGCGCTTACCTCGATTGCCAAAAGGATAGCAGAGATTTGCAAACTGGGCCCGCAGGTAGCGGTTGTCGTCGGGGCGGGCAATTTTCTGCGAGGAGAGAACTTTTCGGAGGTCAGCGGCATACCCAGAAACACAGCCGATTATATGGGGATGCTGGCCACTATTATAAACGCCTGTGCGCTGCAGGAGACACTTGAGAAACTGGGACAATCAACGAGGGTCCTCAGCGCTATTGAAGTTGCAGCGATGTGCGAGCCGTTTATCCGAAGACGTGCCCTTCACCATCTCGAAAGTGGGAGAGTGGCGATATTGGCCGGAGGAACCGGAAATCCCTTCTTTACAACTGATACCTGTGCTGCGCTGCGGGCCGCTGAGCTTGATGCGGAGCTGCTGATTAAGGCAACCAAGGTGGACGGTGTATATGACGACGACCCGGAGAAAAATCCGGATGCGAAGCTGCTTTATAAATTGTCTTATTCCGATGTGTTGAGAAAGAATCTGCGAGTGATGGACCACTCGGCGATAAGTCTTTGCAGGGACAACGGTATTGCGATTATTGTTCTGAATATTTTCAAAGAGGGCAATATGAGCAAGGCCATTTGCGGCGAGCGAGTGGGCACCTGTATTGGTGAATAGCGGCGGACAGCTTTGTTTCGCCGGCAACGATTAAACATAAGATACGAGGTGGAAGATGCCTGCTAAAGAAACTATATCAGAAAACAAATCGAAGATGAACAAAGCGGTTGAAGTGCTGCAGGACGAGTTAAAGGCCGTTCGGACCGGAAGAGCATCAACGGGTCTGGTTGAGAATATAAAGGTCGATTATTACGGGACGCCGACTCTGCTTAAAACGATAGCAGCTTTATCGACGCCTCAACATGATTTGATTGTGATTAAGCCATTCGACCCGGCTTCAATAAAGGAGATAGAAAAGGCAATCAAGAACAGCGATTTGAGCATCGCACCTGTTGTAGACAGAGGCCTGGTAAGACTGAGTGTTCCTCCGCTTAATGAGGAGAGAAGAAAAGAGCTTGTCGGCCGGGTCAAACAGGCGGGGGAGCAGACAAAGATTAGCATTCGTAACATACGAAGGGATGCAATCAAGCAGCTCGAAAAGGAGCAAAAAGACAAAACTATCACCGAAGATGACCTGCAGAACGGCAAGAAACAACTCGATGATATTACCAGAGAGTACATCGATAAAATCGATGCGATTGTCAAACACAAATCGGACGAGATAATGCTCGATTGATTTAGTGAGAAGGTGCGTAAGTTATAAGTGTACAGGTCGAAAACACCCTGTGTACACTCTTGTGTTTTTAGTTTGACTAAATAAAGAGGCGTTCTATGAAAACGGGAAGATTTTTACAGATGAGCTTATTGTTTTTTTCGACAGTTGTAATGTTTTTTTGCGTGCAGTGCCGCGCCCCGAGCGAGGGCAAAAAGACGGCCGATGTGCAGATCCAGCCGGAAAAACAAAAAGATATGTCAACAGATTACTACGAGGTCATTCCTTACAAAGAGGCTGTAGCGAAGTTCCCGCAAGAGAAGGCGGCGTTTGAAGCCGCTGCAAGAGTCTACGCGACAAACAAAATGGAATGGTCATACGATGAGTATGTAAGAAAACAGGGAATGACGGTCGAGGAGTATGTAAAGCGGGTAAACAGCGAAGGCCTTCTCCTGCCGTTTCACGAACCATTGAAAAATCTGAAAGAGCTGAAGTCAAAGATGAACCCCAAAGACCAGCGTGTTCAGATTGAAAGCATAGACCTCCTTATCGGCGAGATAGAGTTATTGGGGAGTTGTATTCGTGGTGAAAAGGTTTTCGTTAAGAGGGATTCCGGCGCCCTGTTTTTCCCCGGCGGGGGAATGTTTGCCAATCTGGAGCGTTATTTGAGTAACTATGGCGTCAGGTGTTCCAAAGGCGGAATACTGGGCGAGAATGTCGCAAGCTTTTCGCCCCTTGAAAGAGAGGATTGGGCCGGCTTTGTTGCGGCCGGAGCAATCACAAGGATTCGGACGGGCCGGCTCAAAGGCGCATACCTCCACAACGACGGAACCGTTATTTTGCCCGGACTGAAATGCTTTGACCTTCAGGCAAAGGGTCCCAACCTCAGGATTGTAGGTATAGAGGTAACTGCCGGCAAATGACGTTCCAGTTTTTTCAGGGCTGAACAACGGCGTCTATCCTATTAATTCTACAGGTTATTCGCCGATGATTTTTACGAGTGCGCGTTTTTTTCTTTTTCCATCAAACTCGCCGTAGAAGATTTGTTCCCAGGGGCCAAAATCAAGTTGGCCATCGGTTACCGCAATGACCACTTCTCGCCCCATAATGGTACGTTTCAGGTGGGCATCGGCATTGTCTTCGGCGGTGTTATGCTTATACTGTGAATATGGTTTTTCGGGGGCCAGTTTTTCCAGCCAAACTTCAAAATCGTGGTGCAGACCGGATTCATCGTCATTGATAAAGATGCTGGCAGTGATATGCATAGCATTTACCAAACATATTTGATTATGCATATCACTTTACCCTATCTGGCAGACGAGAACGAGAGGGACGTTATGTTACTCACCGATAATTTTAACCAAAATACGTTTACGGCGTTTACCGTCAAACTCGCCGTAGAAAATATGTTCCCACGGCCCAAGATGAAGTTTGCCTTCTGTAATTGCTACCGTAACCTCACGCCCCATTATCGTGCGTTTAAGATGAGCGTCGGCGTTGTTCTCGCCGTTGTTGTGTTGATATTGAGAGTGGGGTTTTTCGGGGGCAAGTTTCTCAAGCCAAACCTCAAAGTCGTGGTGCAGTCCCGGCTCATTGTCATTGATAAAGACGCTGGCTGTGATGTGCATAGCGTTAATCAGCACAAGGCCATCCTTAACACCGGATTCTTTTACGAGCCGTTCAATCTCGTTATGAATCGAAACAATGGCTCTGCGTTGTGGTATGTTCATCCAAATTTCTTTAGTCAAAGTTTTCATAAAATCGGCATTCAAGCGGATAATAAGTATAGCCAATGCAAGCCCACAGGGAAAGAAAAACAAGAATGACCAGTAAAGTGAAATTCAGGATATTGCGTGAGCGTGAGCTTGTCCGCAGGTTCGTTCGCAGCTTGGACGAGGAGCAATTAGACACATTTTGTGAACATCTCAATTTACAAATACCAGCAACGCCAAAGTTGAAACAGATTTTTAACCTGTGGCAAACCAAAGTGATGAATAAATCCTCAAAATTATCAACAGTAGAGAACACCAAACGACGTTTACGGGAAAAATTCCTACCAAAATCACCACCGGGCAAAGCAAGTAAATATATACACCACCTTGACGAATATCTAAAGCAGCACCCAGATATTGAAGCGTTGATATATGGCCGAGATTCGACTTGTGCTCAGAATTACAAACGCAACCTGAAAACGCAAAAGAAGGTATTACGACGTGAACTCGGTCAGCGGGCTATACCGATTGTAAGTCATTACTACAACGAAGTAAGCTCAGGTTGGGTGTTGGATAAAAAAAGATGGGCATTAGTGGACGCCGTAGAAGAAGCGAAAAAACTTATCAAAAAAGGAATACAGGCAGTTATTGTAGCTCCATCGACAGACCGATTTTTACGAAACAGAGATTTTCATACCAAAGAAAGACCGGACTTACTACCAACAGAAGCAGAGTTTGAGAAACTAAAGGAATTGACCTGCAATATACCCCTTGCAACATTACTTCACCCGGATATGCCACCAAGAGAAGTAAGGAGTTATCAAACAAAATGGGGGCAGGAAGCGAAAGGGAATAAAGGCGGACGGCCTGAAAAGAAAGGGCCGGGATATAAGAAAAGACGGCGAATTAGGAAACGGGGTAGAGTGATTTGGTTATATAAACAGGGAACGGCCGTATGTGATATTGCACGTAAGACCAATGTTAAACAAAGCACAATTAACGATTGGATAGTGAAATATGGTGGATAGAAATATATTAACGGTTTTTTTGTTTTCTAAAAGCCATAAGAACCTCATATACGTAAGGAAAAGCAGGGTTTCACCTTGTTTTAGAAGAACGAAAACAGCCAAAAACCGTTAATATAATAATCCATTATTTGTTTGTAGTTGGTTTGCTCTTTGTAAGCTAATACTAATTCGTTATAATTTTCACTGTTAGAGTCAGAAAGGAATTTTTTGAATGGTAGCGAGCAACATAACAAAAAGTAAGATGGTGATTACACAAAAGGTGGCTTTTGGTGACCCTGCATTTACGAAGAATAGAGGTATGCCCATACATCGTTGGGTTCCTTGGATTGCTGGTTTCTCTTGTGAGTTCGTTCAGAGTGCAATAGCAAAATATGCAAAAGAAACCAACAGCATTGTGCTTGACCCCTTTGCTGGCGTTGGCACAACACTTATTGAGGCAGTGATGACAGGTCACCAAGCTATAGGTTTTGAGATTAACCCGTATGCCGCATTAGCTGCCAAGACCAAACTGAATGCAATTCGTATTGACCTACGTAGCTTATCAAAAACAAAAGGTCAATTTTCTGCTTTCTATGACAAGAAGTCCATCAATGGCTATGAGCCAAAGAGTGTTGTTCCTGAAGGATTTAAGACACGTGGCGAGTTTTACAGCCCGGAGGTTCTTAGGAAAGTTTTAATCGTGCAGGATTTCATAAAAACTATTGAGAATTCCGATATTCGAGACCTCTTTCGGATTGCCTTTGCGGCTACAATGATAAAATACTCAAACTATTCCTATGAACCAAGCTTAGGCCAGAGAAAAAGTGGGGGAAAGAAAAACATTACGGATTATGAAGTGGGGGAGGAAATTCTCTATAAGTTGAATGAGATGGTTGAGGATATAGAAACAGTTCAATCTCATTATAGGAATGCCATCCCATCGAGCTGTATATGGCAGAAATCTTTCTTTGATTGTTTCAAGCAAATACGTTCGGGAACAGTAGATTTGATTGTGACTTCACCACCTTATCTAAATAACTATCACTACAACAGAAATACGAGGCCACATTTATATTGGTTGGGGTATGCCCAAAAACCGGATGACCTTAAAGCTCTTGAAGAAGCAAACTTTGGCAAATTCTGGCAGACAGTCCGTGGAGAGAAACGAATCGAACTTGAGTTCAACTTGGCGGATTCTGGACTTGCTAAATCTTTGAAATTGCTTCGTAGGTTGAATTGTGAACGCGGTATTTATGGGGGTAAGGGTTGGGCTAATTATGCAGCATCTTATTTCAATGATTGCTACCGCTTCGTTAAGTGTATAAAGTATGTCCTACGGAGAAAAGGAACCGCTTTAATTGTTATTGGTAATAGTGTTCTTCAAGGTGTGATGATACCAACAGATAAGTATCTTGCCCAGATAGCAGAATCTATTGGGTTGAAAACCATTGAAATTCATATTCCACGAGATACAAGAGTTGGTAATAGCATCATCCAGTCAAGCGTGCGTGTTGGGAAAGCTAAAGAATCTCACCACCTTTATGAAGCTGTTGTTGAGCTACAAAAGAGGTAGCTACGATAAGTGGTTTTTTATTTTTGTTATAATTGTTTCCCGTTTCGGAGCTTTACCCTTAAGCCGTTTCACCCATCCCCTCCCAGGATGAATACTGTCCCACTCGGATACTTGCTGGTAATATCGACCACTCCCTACATCGTGGTTTCCAAAACCGTCAAGAGTCCCATTCCAAAGTGGCTGACCTTACCCCGTTTATTGTACCACTATAGATTAGAGTATCCAGCGTTAATTAATCCTGTTTCCACAGGCATGCCTGTGGAAAATTTTTCAGTTTCCTGCCTGATAAACTCTTCCGGCGTAAGGT
>JBAPXT010000274.1:0-2172 GCA_049284355.1 Sedimentisphaerales bacterium | reverse complement strand
CAGTGGACGAGGGCCAAATCATTCGATACTTTTTGCCCGCTGGGGCCGAAGATCGTTTCGAACCTTTCGCCGGACAATTTAGCCGTAAAACTTTACTTAAACGGCGAGCTTAAGCAATCTTCCAATACGTCGAACCTGATCTTTAAGGTCCCTTTCCTGATCGCTTTCATCTCGCGGGTCATGACGCTCCTGCCGGAAGACGTGGTCCTGACCGGGACGCCGGCCGGCATCGGGCCGATGAAAACCGGTGACGAGGTCAGGGTCGAGATCGAAGGGATCGGTTCGCTGGTCAATAAAGTTAGGGGGCGAAGTTAAATGGTCAGGTTTGCCGGTTACGCCAGAAAGAGGGAGCCGAAGTGGCCGTACGCGGCGCTGACTTTAATAACTCTGATAGTTGTTATACTGGTCATCTTTATTTTCTCGCTGATCGCCCAATGGCTGGAGTCGGAAGCGAATAAGCCGGTTGCCACGACCTCGACCACAACTACAATTTCAACGACAACGATATCGCAAGCAACGACAACGGCCAGTTTGGCGCCGGGAAAGAGCAAAAATAGTATTAAAATCGTTCAGATCGTGATCACCAGCGGTCTTGATGAAAGTAATTTGCCGGTCGATGATCTGTCCAAGGTCTCGGCTAAAGAACTTAGTCAGATCTATTGTTTTACCAAAATAGTGAACGATGGTGAGCCTCAAGCGATCAAGCATGTTTGGGTCGGACCGAGCGGCCAGGTCGCGGCCGAGATCGAACTGACGGCCCGCGGGGGAACTTCCAGTACCTGGAGTTACATTAACATAACAGGAGCGAGAACGGGGCAGTGGCAGTTGCGGGTAGAGAGTAAAGACGGCGCGGTCTTAGCAAAACGAGTTTTTGAGACTTTTTAAGTTGATCTCCACGACCTGGCCGGGGATCAGTTCGGCCGCCGGGTCGCCCAGCGCGACGGCTTGAGCCGGAACACTGAATTTAGCGGCAATATCCTCGAGATCTTCTCCCTGTCTTACCCGGTAGAAATAAAAGTCCGCGTCGTCCGGCACATAAGCGGGCATTTCTTTTGTCTCATTAACAGGCGCTATGGAATATGACATTTTTTAACCTTACCTTTCTATCAATTAATCGTAAAATATCGGCCGAAACTTGCGTCGAAATATGCTAAAATTAGCCTCCTTGCGCCCGTAGTCCCGATGACATTATTATATTTATAATGTAATATCGGGATCCCGACATTACATAATTCAATATATTAATGTCGTCGGGACTCAACTGGATAGAGTATGCATTATGTCTATTTTCTTCAAAGCCTGTTAAATAGCCGTTATTACGTTGGAGTAACGAATAATGTGACTAGGAGGTTGGCTGAACATAATTTCGGTGTTGTTAAATCAACAGCTCCTTATAGGCCATGGGAGTTGAAAAAGACAGAAAAATACGCCAATATATCATTGGCGAGGCGGCGTGAGCGGTTTATTAAAGCCAAGCATAGCCGCAAGATCATTAAGATAATTATCGCCGACACGCAAAATTGCGCCCGTAGCTCAACTGGATAGAGTACTAGCCTCCGAAGCTAGGGGTTGCGAGTTCAAATCTCGCCGGGCGCAATTTTCCGTCGGGCAGAAATTATCCAGATTTTTAGCCTGAAATATTTTGTGCGAATAATCGATGTATCCTCATGGAGCCATCTGTAATTGCCGAGATCGCTGTCAGAGCGCGCAAAATCCAAGCGCGGGATCAACGTATAATAATTGAATCTGGTTTTCCGAACCGCTCTTTAGCCAGAGACGGCACTTATAAATTGCTGGGTCATTTAGAAAAAATGGTTACGACCGTCGCGGACGTGGAGCAGCAGTTTCAATTAAAGTTCGGTATCGGGGAGCGCTTTCCCAAAATTGAAGTAGTTTTGCCTCAACCCTCTTTTCACAACAGGGCATATATTAAAATTAATCCGGTTAGAGTTGTTTATAGTTTAGGGGCGCCCTGGAAGTATGATTCGTTTTTTTCCAGGCTGGGAGCCATTCACGCGCACGAGACGGGACATCTGATCTCGTTCTTCTCGGCGCCGGGCTCATTGCGTTACAGAAGTGAAGCGCGCCGGCGTGAGGTCGATCTGGGCTATTTAACCAGGAACGGTTATGTTCCATTCCATTATTTGACCGGAGTAGACTTTTGCCTTTTTC
>JBAPXT010000273.1:0-11887 GCA_049284355.1 Sedimentisphaerales bacterium | reverse complement strand
CCGGTGCACTGCCGTTGTAAAGCCGGAAGCAGCCGATGACGAATATAGTTTCGTCTGTATTTGCAATCAACATTTGTATGGTCTTCCCGCCATTTTAAGTTCCGTTTCCTCAGATACTCTACAATCTCATCCCGCCTGACGCAAAGCAATGGTCTTACAAAACCGATACCATCGGCAAAGCAACGCAGCGGCCAAATACCTACAAGGCCGCGAAAGCCTGTCCCGCGAACCAGCCGCTGTATGATTGTTTCAGCATTGTCATCCTTTTGATGGGCCGTCGCCACCAAGTTACAATTGCCGTCTTTTACAATATCGAGCAAACTTTCAATTCGTAATTTGCGAGCGGCCGTTTCAATCGACAGCTTATTTTTACGAGCAAACCCTCGCACATCCAGCCGCCTCGTTGTTATAGGCAGGTTCAGTTTATTTGCCTGCGCAACAACGAAAGCTTCATCACCATCGCTCTCTGAACCTCTTAGCTGATGATTTATATGCGCGCAAAAAATATCGCCGCTTAAAATATTTTCGGCTTTCATCTTGCATATAACATACAAAAGAGCGGTCGAATCGGCCCCGCCGGATACAGCCAACAAAATTTTATCAGCCTGGCCGAAAAGTCCGTTCGCTTCGATAAAGCCAGCCACCTTTTTCTCAAATTCCAACAGCATTTTCACACATAAAAAAATGGGCCTGATATCCAGCCAGGCCCAAGACTTCACCGCAAAAAGTTTTAACGCAGTTTTCTACAAACGTCATTTACCCTCTTCAAGAGTTTCGCCGCTCTTGGTCAGCTCAGCAATCCGCCCCTCTGCAAGTTCCTTCTGCTCCTTATCGAGGTTTTCTTTTTGGAGGGCCTGCTGATAAAGCGGCAGCGCTTCTGCCCTGCGGAGCAGGTGCTGGTCCAAAATATACGCCGCTTTAAACCTCACAGGGTCAGTCGTAGCGGGGTTCCACTGATAAGCCCTTTGGTAATACAAAAGAGCTATGGTGTAGTCCTTGAAATATTCAAAGATTCCGCCGGCCCTGTATGCCGCGTCATCAATCTTGTCAGAGGTGGGATATTGCTTTATCACCTGGTTGTATTTATCCAGAGCTACCCGCAATAAATTTTCATCTACAATAACAATCAGCTTCTTGGCCACCTTTTCAAGCCGGTAGGCTTCGTCATACAGATAGTTAGCTGCAGCATTTGAGTCTTTCGCTTTCAAATCGGGCCCGGCTATGCTCGCCTCAATAATATAGTTATACTGCGGTATTTTATCCACTCTCTCCAGCTCATCTTCAGCCCACTTCAATTTCATATTATTGCCCATCTTCTTGTAGTATGCCACCAGCGATTCGGTATATTGCCGATATGCCAGGCGGTTGACCGCCATATGCTCGATAATATCGGCCTCGCCGGCATCAACCACCGAAACCGCTTTCATTGGGGTCGGCAGAAGCTGGCTCCTGCCGCTGTCCGGTCCGTAGCAACCCACCAATACACTCAATAAGACTATTAGCAATACAGTCAGAATCGTCTTTGCCATAATGGCCTCCTTTCAACCAATTACCCCCTTTGCTGTCTGCGACAGCAGACAAGGGGGTCAATAATCAATCATCAATTATCAATTATTCAGCTATCCGTCAATAGCAAACATTGAAAAAACTGCTTAAAAAGACAAAAAAAGGATGATACCGTAACAAAATGGTAACATTTATAACACAGAATAACACTTGCCAAATTACCCACTTTATTGTAAGTGTTTTTTGAAAGGAGAAAAAAACGAAAAAACGTTCTTTCATAAAATGTGTTGTACCACTTTGGTTGTGCTCATTATTAATAGCTGCTTTTTTAACCGGTTGTTGCATCAACATAGGTGACCTCTGGAATTCCAGATACGAAAAAACCGAACACCTGTCAGCACCTTTCGCACCCGGGCAGACTTTATATCTCCAAAACAACATTGGTGAAATCACAGTTACCGGCGCCGATGTCACCGATTGCAATGTTACCGTTACAATTACCACAAGGGCAACAACAACAGAAAAAGCTGAGAAACTTGCCGAAGAAGTCCGGATAAAACTGGAACCGTCCGACAACAAACTTTATATCAGGGTCGAAAAACCTGATAGAATATCCAAACACTCGATAACTATCGACTACAATATAACCGTGCCGAAGCAAACCGCTTTGCAGCTTGCAACTAACATCGGAGAAATCAAAATTGCCAACACCACCAAACCAATAAAAGTCGAGGCAAATATCGGGGCCGTTTCCTGCGAAGAAATCACCGGCGACATCAACATTCAAACAAACGTCGGCGAAATAAAAGTGCTTTATTCCAAGACCGCTCCCAGCGCCTGCAGCGCAAATATAAAAACCGATGTCGGCGAAATCAACTTCACTGCACCGCCTGACCTTTCCGCACAGGTAAACATTTCAGCAAATATCGGTTCGATACAAACTGACCTGCCGTTGACCGTAAAAGGCAAAATCAACCAAAGCTTAAACGGCACCATCGGAAAAGGTGAAGGAAAAGTAATTCTAAAAACCAACGTTGGCTCAATAAAAATAAAATAGCTCTCCGGCATTAACTTGCAATCGAAAGGAAATACGTGGGCTTGGCTGTTATGTTAGACGAGTTTGTATGATTAAGGCCGACAATCTAAAAAAGCGATTCGGAAGCACCGTTGCTCTGGATAATGTGAGCTTCGAGGTTCAAAAGGGAGAAACCTTCGGCTTGCTCGGACCTAACGGAGCTGGAAAGACAACCACAATTCAACTGCTTTGCGGGCTTCTAAGGCCCGACAGCGGAATGGTTACACTTGACGGTAAGACCGACCCGACTCTGGTTGAGGTGCGTTTGTCTTTGGGGATGGTGCCGCAAACCCTGTCGATATACGAGGAACTTTCTGCGGAAGAAAATCTGCGTTTCTTCGGCAGGATATACGGCCTGAGCGGCCGACTGTTAAAAGAACGTGTCAATAATTGCCTCGAAATAGCAGGCCTGACACAGCGCAGCAAAGAGCGGGTCTCGAAATACAGCGGAGGTATGAAACGCCGACTTAATATGGTGTGCTCCCTTTTGCACGAGCCGCCGCTTTTACTGCTTGATGAGCCGACGGTCGGAGTAGACCCGCAGTCCCGCAATTCGATATTCGATACCATCGAAGCTATGAGAAAACAGGGCAGGACGATTATCTATACCACGCATTATATGGAAGAAGCTGAGCGTCTTTGCGACAGGGTGGCGATTCTCGACCACGGCAAAATTTTGGATATGGATAGCGTCCACAATCTTATTGTCAAACACGGAGGGCTTTCCCGTGTTGAGGCCGAACTTGAGCAAAGCCCGTCAGACCCCGATAAAATAAGGCAGTTAATCGATAATAAAAACATACAGCTTGAAGGAACAATGATTAGATTCGAGACCGGCCGGCCGATGGAATCTCTGGCTATGCTAAACCGCAGTGGTTTACGTTTTCAATCGCTGAAAGTCCAAACTGCAAATCTTGAGGATGTTTTTCTTAACCTAACAGGACGGAGGCTTCGAGACTGATGAAGAAGGTGTTATTTCTTGCTCTGAAAGACCTGAAGGTGCTGCTAAGCAGCAAGGGTAATATTTTCTGGGTATTCGGCTTTCCGGTTTTGTTCGCCCTGTTTTTCGGCGCTATATTTTCCGGCGCCGGCGATGGACCATCCGGTATGAGAATCGCCGTAGTGGACGAGGACAAGTCCGAGTTTTCAGACTCTTTCGTTTCAAAACTGGAATCCGAAGAGGCGTTAAAAATAAGCCGCGCCGGCCGCGACGAAGCCATTGAGCAGGTCAGAAAAGGTCAGATAGCCGCCGCTGTCGTTCTTAAGAAAGGTTTCGGAGAAGGCTTCGAAGCAATGTTTGATAGCAACGACCCCAAATTAGAAATCGCGTCAGACCCGTCGCGCAAAATGGAAGGCGGCTACATTCAGGGGCTTCTCGCAAAAGCACAATTTGAGGCCTTGGGCAATAAATTCACCGACCGAAAATGGATGAGAAGCCAGATTGGTACTTGGCGCAACGAGATAAAAGACGCCAATAAGATGGATACTGAACAGGCAAAACTATACCTTAGCTTCTTCGATTCCTTCGAAACTTTGGTAAAAGACGCCAACGACAAGAATTTCAACAAAGGCTTCAAAGGCGATATGCTGAACTTCGCCAAATTAGATGTCAAGAAAGAATATAATGGCCCTATTACACCCTTTCAGATTACGTTTCCACAGGCCTTGCTCTGGGGAATTCTCGGGTGTACAGCGACATTCGCAATTTCGATTGTAAAGGAGCGCACACACGGCACGTTCGAACGTTTGCGCGTTGGGCCGATTGGACGTGCCCATATCCTTGGAGGAAAAGGTCTGGCGTGTTTCATGACCTGTATCCTGATGACTTGCACTCTGTATACCTTTGCGAAGGCAATTTTCAAGATGCCTATAGGCAATCTGGCACTTTTTATTTTGGCAGCACTCTGCACACTGTTATGCTTCGTTGGTTTTATGATGTTTATATGCACATTGGGACGCACTGAACAGAGCGTCGGCGGCGCGGGCTGGGCAATGTTTATGATTATGGCGATGCTCGGCGGAGGTATGGTTCCGCTTGTCTTTATGCCGTCGTGGGTGCGCCCGTTCAGCCATGTTAGTCCCGTGAAATGGAGTATATTTGCTATTGAAGGAGCTATCTGGCGCAACTTTAGTTTCACAGAAATGCTCACCCCCTGCCTGATTTTATTGGCGTTTGGAGCCGCGGCCTTTCTCCTCGGCACAGTTTCACTCCGAAGACAGGAAAAATGACCTTGTCATCCCGACCGAAGTGGAGGGATCTGTTAAAAATTGTCATTACCTCGCAAGTGGCCTTGCCACGCCAAGGGCGAGGACATCCAATTTTTCTCTAATTCACTAACCCTCTGCGTTTCACCATCGGTTGTAGGTCCTTGAAATGTGGATAAGATTTTGGCATTATAATCAAATTAAGAGGCTTGGTTGCGAAGCCAAGCGTTTAATATGGGAAATGTCGGTTAATATGTTAAAAATAATCCCCGCCGTCCGATTTGAATAATAAAGTCCTATATCAGCGGTTAATAGCTTGAAAAACAACATTCTACTTAATTATAATTGGCATAAAGCCGAAAAATAAGTGCGGCTTTTCAAAGTCGAGTTTTTGGTGAGAGAATAAAACAAGAACGCCAGTCACTTTAAAATAGCAGATAATATGACAAAGACGCTTGTAATAAAGATATGTCTTTTAGCGGGGCTAACTTTGGCAGGCTGCAAGGCCGGCGAGGCGCCCAACTCCGGCTTCAATCCTAACCCTGAACTGATGTCCAAAGATAACACGGTGCCCTTCCAGCGCAGCTACTGGAATAATAAGTATGACCCCAACAACTACCATGAAATCTTCATCGCACCGGTTAACACCTATTATCTTATGGCTCAGGGATTCTGGGAAAAGTCTAACCTCGCCAACCTCGATAAGGAAAAGGCTAAAAAAGAAATCGCGTCGCTGGCAGACTATACGCAGCAGTCATTCTCGCTGGCTTTCAGGGAAGACCCCGACTATCGCTTCACGGTAGTAGATGCCGCCGGACCCAATACACTGATACTTGAGTTGGCCCTCGTGCAGGTGGTGCCGTCCGGGGTAGTCTGGAACACCATCGCCTGTGTGTCATTTGCCCCTGCTGTGGTCGGCACGGCCGCCGCTGCAGCATCAAAATCACAGGACGTCGGCAAAGGTGTGGTCGCCATCGAAGGGCGCGCCAGAGACGGCAGGACAGGCGAAATCATCGGCATGTTCGCTGACTGTGAGCATCCCAAATCCGCCATCCTGGATTTGAAGGCCATCAACTGTTGGGCTCCGGCCAAAGTAATCATCGACGAATGGTCTCGGCAGTTGGTTGCTGTTGCCAATAGACCACCCGGCACCACAGTCAAGGACTCCCCGGCTTTTGAGCTGCTCGTCTGGTAATCGGCAATCTCAAAACTTGCCCGCCGGAGGCGGGTCGGTTAGCCCACAACTTTATGTTGTGGGTTTGGTAACTGCAAGCAACGAGCCACGAGTCACGTGCTAAATCAATCAAAAACACAGCTAATCCGATTTTAGCCAGGTGAGCGCCTCGTCAGGATCAGTGAACTGTTTAACTCTTATGTGCCGAAGGGTTGCCGCATTATTGAAGAACTCAAACTCATGGCTGTGGGATTTTGCAGGGTCATATACCGACGCTGTCTTAAATTCCGGCCCTACCCCTATTTCCCTGAGCACATTGGGCATGTCATCTATCTGCAGTATAGTCAACTTGGATTGCATCTGCCGAAAATCGATAAGGGTCTTGTACATGCCGTGCTTTTTTGCAAAAGAACACAGCTCCCCGGCGAACCTTTTGTTTTCGTCCCAGTCCATAACACCAGACACCTTCGCGCTCACAATGCCGTCTTTTTCCAAATAATCAATCGTCCGTTCCATTACCTGTATCCCCTCGGAAAAGTGTTACGGGCTTACACATCCAATAAATCAACCATTTTTATAATTTTCAACATAAATTTTTAGAAAAAAACCAAAACTATACGAAAAAGCTGTCGCGTCCTCTCGTAGCGTAGCGGAGATCCCCGCATGTCGTTGGCGGGGACCCAGCTTTTTATTGCTCACCTGCTCCAATGCCTGCCCTATGAGATGTGAAACTATCTCTTTGGGGTGTCGGACACTGTAACGGACTTACTTGCCTTTGGCCGCATCCATGTCCCTGAGGAACGACTCGACTTCCCCGAAGAAGAACTCAGGCTCATCCAGTTGGATGAAATGCCTCGCCTTCGGCGCAAAGACAACCTTGTGCCTCGGCACTGCTGCAACCTGAAGCCTGTAATTCTCCTGGGCTACCTTCCTCTGGTTAGGGTCCGTTATGGACGCCGTAGCCCCGATGAGCAGAACGGGCGTCTTGATCGCTTTGACCTCTTTCCGCAGGTCGGTGGTCATCAATTCATAGGTGGCCTGCCCCACCGCTTTGGGGTCGGACCTGACGCCGAGCTGGCCAACCTTCTCTACGGCATTCGGGTCCGTTATCATCCCTGCCAGAGATGACCGGAAAACGATAGCGAATTGTTCAGGCGTTTGCGCCTTGTACATCTCTCGCATTCCTTCCGCGAATGGTTCTACCGACTCTGGCGTGGCCTTGATATCTCTTAGCGCCGCAAAAAACGGCACGCCATCGACGGAGATAATCGGCCCAACGTGGTCGGAAGCCGTCACGCCGAGCCAGAACGCCATGAATCCTCCCAGCGGTGTCCGACTATTACCGGCCGCTCCAGTTTCTTCTGGCGAATATACTCGACAAGGCCGGAGCGAACTTGCTCAAGAAATGGCCCCCCGATGCTCGGCTGACCTGCAAAGCCCGCCAATGTAACGACATGGCACTCATAGCGGTCCTTGAAGTGGGCCACCGTTCCGTCCCAGACATTGCCTCCGCACCCCAGCCCGGGTATCAGTATCATCGGGCGTCCTGACCCTGTCACCTTCACTGTAAAGGCTGCGGGCTTTCCCCCGCCCTCTTTTTCCTCAGCCTCCAGGAGACTCACCTGGCAGAGGATTATCGTGAAAACGAGCAATCATATCCGCCGCGCTCCTCTTGTATTTGTCATGTTTTGCTCTCCTCGAAACTTGTGCTACAGACTCTGTTTTGTCATCTTCCTTATCGATGAACTTTCTTCGATTTCTGGGCTCCATTATCGCCGGTCCGCACCAGATAGACAAGGAATTTCCCGAGGGTGCATCGCCAGCCCGCTTTGGAATACCTCATCTGAATAACCGAGGGCGAGAGAGTATATCTTTTGCCGTTAAATAAAGGATTGCCCCCTGCTCACCTGTTCCACCGTTCAACTGCCTGCCCCGTGAATGTGTCTTTTACTATCTCATCGGGGTTCTCCGCTTCTGCGGCTTCCGGAAACAACAGCAAATAGGCGCGATTTTGATCCCCTCTCCATCGCCAAGCTCTCCGGAACCCAAGCTTTTCAGCGACCGGTCATTTGCTCCAGCTTTTCGGGGTACCGAGCACCTTGCACCTTGATCTTTGACGAGGCACTATCGATTTCACGGAGATCGTCCGGCGTGAGTTCAAGTGTTGCTGCCCCGATGTTCTCGTCGAGGCGTGCCAGTTTTGTGGTGCCCGGAATTGGAACAATCCACGGCTTTTGGGCAAGCAGCCATGCGAGCGCAATCTGGGCCGGTGTCGCTTTCTTCCGCTCTGCGATGCTGCCGAGCAGATGAATCAGGGCCTGATTCGCCTTGAGCGCCTCCGGCGTGAACCGAGGCAGGATACTGCGGAAATCGGAACTGTCGAACTTCGTGTTTTCGTCCATCTTACCCGTGAGAAAACCCTTGCCCAGAGGGCTATAAGTAACGAAACCGATCCCAAGTTCTTGGAGAGTCGGTATCACTTCCTTCTCGGGCGTTCTCGTCCAAAGCGAGTATTCGCTCTGGAGAGCCGTCAGCGGCACAACCGCGTGGGCACGACGGATTGTTTGCACCCCGGCTTCAGAAAGACCGAAGTGCTTAACCTTCCCTGCCTGAATTAATTCTTTCACCGCGCCGGCGACATCTTCAATCGGCACGTTCGGGTCAACTCGATGCTGATAGAGCAAATCGATTGTCTCGACCTTGAGTCGCTTGAGCGAGCCCTCAACGGCCTGCTTGATATGCTCTGGCTGACTGTTCAGACATGGTGAACCCTTCACGCCGCGGGGATCGAAGTTAGGATTGAGGTCGAACCCGAATTTGGTTGCGATCACCACTTGCTTTCGGAAGGGAGATAGGGCTTCGCCCACCAACTCTTCGTTTATGAACGGGCCATAGACCTCGGCAGTATCGAAGAATGTGACACCCCGTTCCACGGCCGACCGGAGAAGAGAGGTCATCTCTTGCTTGTCTTTGGGCGGACCGTACGAAAAACTCATCCCCATGCAGCCGAGCCCGATAGCAGAGACTTTCAGGCCGCTTTTTCCCAATTTACGTTTTTGCATTGTTTCTCCTTTAACCTGTTTAGGACCGAACTGCTTCACAGCTTTTTCTCCGCCGTTGTGCGAAGCATGCCCTAGCCCTAGGTGTTCATCAAATTTTACCCCCAATTCCCCCAACCCGTCAAACCAATAATCCGCCTGCCTCGGCGGCTTGTCCATGTGAAGCCCTTAGGAGCGAAGAGGGGAGCAGTGCCGAACCATCGAAAATCGTAAATTGAATCCCCCTCTAAAAAATCCCTAACTTTGAGCGAAAAAAATTGATATTTCCAAATTTCTTTGGTAGCTTATTAATGTTTTTAGGCAATTTGTGATTTGTTTAAAAGTGAAATCTTTACTTTGGAGCATATCACGTGGTTGAATTAGAAAAACATACTTGTTTTTTTGCCGACAAGAACCTGCCGCAGAAGATCACAACATGCATATTTTAATACATCGAATAGTGGCTTCTTCCAATTTTATAGTTCTGATAATGTCTTTTTTAAAATATAAGGCCCCAGTAATTGGTGGAATAATTGGAGCAGTAATTGGTGCTGTAAAACATCCTGGGTCTTTCGAGTGGATCAGCACGGGCATGATTGGTGGCGGTCTTAGTGCGGTGATATTTATGTTCTGGCCTACGTATACTGCCATATATATATATCTCACGATATTAGTATACCGCGTTGTGCTCAGTGCAGAAGCAAGCATGACGAAGGCAAATTCTTGGAAAAAGGACTTTCCAAAAAGTTTAAATTGATCTTTTTTGTAATCTTTGGAGCCATGTTCGGCATTTTTGTTTATATGGCTTATATGTTGTCAAAAAATTTTCATGTAAGGCAAACATGGGTCTTTTATTCCGGCATTATAGGAGGTGTGACAGGGGGGCTCATTGGATTTATAAGTTTGCTACTCTTACCATCACCAGAAAAAAGCGGAATTCAGTGTTTTTGGGCTGATTTTCCAGAAGTCAAACAATTGTTGGCAAGTAAATGGCGTATCGGAGAACAACCAGAAGAAAGGTTCGGACACAAATATGTTCTCGCTGAAGCGAAGGACTTCCCAGAGAAATAGGTGATGTTATGTGCTTAAGGAACGAGTAATTTTAGTTTTTAGCTTTGGTAAAGTTTTTAGTTGACATTGTGAACGATGACAAAACTTTCGACAAAGCTCGCTTTACAAGAAAGATTTGTCAAGTATACGTTGTCGGCCAAATCCTCTGTGTCCCCTGTGTGCTCTGTGCGTAACTATCATTTTTATTCGTAAGCGCTCATCTGATAAAAAGTTAAGGACCGATTTCAATCAAAACCGTTGGTACCTTTTGACAAATCTGCAAATTCCGTAATTTTTTTTATTCCTTCAGCCGCAATGACTTAGCCAAAACAGCACCTCTAAAAACCCCAGATTTTTCGCATCAAACGCGCAGGTTCACCCTAATTATAGAGGGGACGAATTCTGTCCCTTATGTGATTCAGTATTTGGAGCGTAGGATTTTGTTTATGGTTTTAATTTTTATGTTTGCTGTATTCTGAATTCTGTCTTCTGACTCCTGTATTCTGTTTTTTCTTTTTGTCCACTCTCGTCTGTAGTCTGGCGTCTGGTGTCCGTAGCTTGTCTGCGCCGAACGGAAAAATCAATCAAAATGAATAAATTATGCCAAACAAAGCCAATCTTATCCCCCTCTGCGGTGCAAATTACCAGTTACCATTACCAGTTCAGCAGTTGTTCTGCGATTTGAGAAGCTGCTTGTTTGTTCGCAATTGCCTTGCAGCTTTCCGCCATTTTCTTTCGTTTTTTTTCATCTTTCATCAACCCTTCCAACTGCACCCACAATCGCTGAGCTGTATCTTCACGCTGCGGCAAATCGTCGACTATAACGGCAGCGCCTGCCTCGACAAGTTTTTTCGCGTTCAAGTACTGATGTTTATCTTTGTGATACGGGTAAGGTATACAGACACTCGGCACGCCAGCCGCGGCGTATTCAGCCACGCTGACCGCCCCGCTTCTGCCGACCACCAAATCCGCCGCCGACAACAGGTTCGGCATATCATCAAAATAATCTATAACTTTAGCCCCTGTTTTCGCACCGACCCGCTTCGACGAGCAAGCGAGGCGAGCGTATTTGTTCTTTACATTTTCAAAATTCGCCCGCCCCGCCAGATGAACTATCTGCCACTGGTCCGCAAAATCGGCCATGTTCTCCAAAAGCGAACAAACGGCCTGATTAATATTCTCCGACCCGCTCGATGCCCCGGTTATAAGCAAAATCTTTTTCTGTCTTTCAAGACCAAGCTGCTCTTTTGCCTTTTCGGGCTGAGGATTATCAAAGCCGATTCGCAAAGGACAGCCGACAACATCTACTCTCGCTCCCTTTTTGGTAAAGTATTGCTTAGTATCTTCGAACTGCACGAAAATCTTATCCGCCCAGCGGGCTATTATCTTATTTGCCCGGCCCGGCACAATATCAACATTCACAAGCATAACAGGGACTTTGAGTTTATGTGCAGCAAAACAAACCGGCGCCGACACAAAGCCGCCGACACCAATCACCGCGGCACTATCACTTTCAATAATTGCACGCTTGGCAATTCGGTAACTTTTTAAAAATGAAGTGAAAAAACTGATTAGTCTGTCCGGCCGGATGGAAAAACCGCAGACCGGCAAATTTGTGTATTCAAAGCCGGTCTTGGAAAGGATTTGCGAATCGATATTACGAGCACTGCAGAAAAAATGCACTTTAGCTTTATGTTCGAGTTTGATTATTCTTTCCGCTATTGCAATAGCGGGATAGATATGTCCGCCTGTCCCGCCGCCGGCAAAGAAAAAACATTTTCCGCCCATTATTCTTCCTTTCCCACGGGCGTTTTAGGGGATTGTTTGGCGATATTGAGT
>JBAPXT010000272.1:0-1829 GCA_049284355.1 Sedimentisphaerales bacterium | reverse complement strand
GCTTTCGCTAAAATCTTTTCAATGATGGTTTTTCCCAATTCCTATACCCCCTTATGCTGTAATTCGAACGCTTAATGCGGATTTCTTATAACGACAGATAACGATCTAATCTAAGAGCTCGTTTTGGAGATTAAAAGAATAAAATCGCCAAACTACAAATGAGAAAACTGTGGTTAAATCTTATAAAAAGTAACTTAGGATGTCAAGAATACGCTTAAAATTATTAAATATTCGTCAAGCTCCAGCTTTTAGAGGTTGGTAGTTTCTTTTCTTTCACTTTTTGTAATGATAATCATATAATTGCCATATATCGTTTGTATTGAAAATATTCAAGGTCTGAGCTATGATTGTGGCAGTACACGTATGTCTCGCCTTTCTAAAAATCACCTGAAGCTCTCTAACCTACACCTTTAAAATGGAGGTAGCAATGGCGATTGAATTCAAGGAAGCCAGGAGCGAAACGGTAGGCAGCTGGCAACAATCTTTCGTGCCGACTTGTACCGAGCGAATACAAAAAGCAAAGTTTCGAACCATCACGAAAATGGAAATTTGCCTCGAACGGGCTCGTTCTCATATAAAAGCTATGGAGAAGTACAAGAATGAACCCCGTGTTATTCAGCGGGCTAGAATTTTCGAGACCTATCTAAAAGAAAAAACTATTTATATACTTGAGGATGAAGTAATTGTCGGTAACATCACCAGTAAGATTCGCGGTGGGCCATTCTTCGATCTTGCAGTTCGTTTCGTTGACGCCGAACTTGATGATCCGGTAAAGGATTTTTGGGCACGACCGCATGATAAGTTCTTTATAACAGAAACCGAGAGGAAAGAACTACGTGAAGTCCTAATCCCCTATTTCAAAGGTAAAACTCTGGGCGATTACATAATAGAGACGGCACCCTCAGATGTAAAAGAAAAGGCTTTCGCAGTTACAGCCCCTTGTCACGAAGGACCTATTATTGCCGACTTATCGATAGATAAGGACCTGGGTCACCAGATGGCCAATTATGAAAAGGTATTATGTAAAGGGCTCAAGGGTATTCGACAAGAAGTCGAATGGTACATGGAGCAACTCGAACAGCCTTACGCACACTACGAGACAAAACAAAAGAAAGAATTCTATAAAGCGGTTCTTATCGTGCTTGATGCAGCAATGGCTTACTCTGAACGGTATGCCGTTCTGGCACAAGAGATGGCGTTTAAAGAAACCGACTTGAAACGCAAGGCAGAACTGGAACGAATTGCTGACATATGTCACTGGGTACCGGCAAATCCTGCTCGGGATTGGTGGGAAGCGATACAGTCTTTTTGGATGATACATTGTATCATTCATTGTGAACTCTACAATATAGACAATAACATTGGGCGGGTAGACCAGTTCCTGTTTCCTTTTTATAGGCAATCTGTAATTGAAAAGAAATCAATGACCAGGGAAGCAGCTCTTGAACTGCTTGAATGCCTCTGGGTCAAATTTAATGAAGAGGCGATATTACTTAGTTATGACGTCGCAACCTTTCAACCTGGGCAGGGGCTTGGCCAGTGCGTAACTATCGGTGGCCAGACTCGAGACGGTAAGGATGCCTGCAATGAAGTGACAATGCTGTGTCTGGAAGCGGAAGAACAGGTAGGTCTCCATCAGCCGGAGCTAGCCATGCGTATTTGGGAGGGTACACCTTCAAAATACCTTAAGAAAGCCGCCGAGGTTATCCGTTTAGGGCGCGGAAAACCAAAATTTATGAGCGATCGGAAAGGTTTCCAAATGGCAGCTAAAACTTATCCAAAATTATCCATCGAGGACTGGCGGGATTACGCCGTGATGGGTTGTACGG
>JBAPXT010000271.1:0-8187 GCA_049284355.1 Sedimentisphaerales bacterium | reverse complement strand
TCGTTCTTGAGGGCATACAATACAGATATACCTCGCTTTATGACGAACAAAGCAACCTCACGCCTCACCTCGCATCGTTAGCAAAGCAGGGCGTTGAATTTACAAACGCCCGTTCCTCAGTTACGCACACAACAAAGGTCCTGTTCGGGCTTCTGACTGGCCGGTTCCCTTCTGTCTCGCAGGATATCGCCGAGACCGTTCCTGTTGAAAAACACTACGCCGGCCTGCCTACCATTCTCAAACAAAGCGCCAACTTCCGAACCGCTTTTTTCCAGTCCGCAAAGGGAAACTTCGAATCCCGCCCTGGTTTGGTTTACAACCTCGGCTTCGACAAGTTCTGGGCCAGAGACAATTTGAATAACACCGACGTCTTCCTCGGCTATCTGGCCTGCGATGAGTTTGCCATGTTGGAACCGATAGTCGAATGGATAAAAGCCGACGACAGGCCTTTTTTCCTGACGGTCATGCTCTCGGTTACCCACGACCCTTATGAAGTCCCGCGGTGGTTTGCCGCCCCAGCCAAAGCGCCGCTGCAGAGATACCAGCAGACCATTTCTTACACAGACAAATTCTTATCTGCTCTCGACGCCGAGCTTGCGAAGCTCAACCTCACCGACAAAACTATTTTCTGTGTCATCGGAGACCACGGCGAAGCCTTTGGTGAGCACGGCCTGCTCGGCCACGAGAGAATCGCTTTCGATGAGACCCTCCGCATTCCATTTTGTTTGCGGGCCCCCCTTTTGATTCAGCCGAAAACCACCGTTAATAAAGCCGTCAGCTCTGTTGATTTGGCCCCGACTTTGCTGACACTGCTTGGTTTCGATACCAGTAATGCCGGCTTTGACGGCACAAATGCCCTCGGCCCAATACCTGACGATCGAAAAGTGTATTTCTCAGGCTGGCTCAGCCAAAGCCCAGCTGGTTTTGTAAAGGCAAATCGAAAGTTCATATATTACCCCGCTGACAAGATGGTCTCTGTCTACGACTTGAGCGTCGACCCCCTTGAATTATCCCCGACAGAGCTTCCTTGGCAGCAGGGCCGTGAAATCGCCGATGACATTATCGCTTGGCGGCAGGATACTATTTTCCCCCTCGACCAGAGAAGCACCGGCAAAAAGAAACTTTTCGACACTTGGCTTTGCCACTGGAACAACCGCGTTGCCTCTGTCAAGTACCGACCCAAGCTGAAAAACTGACCTTTAGCATCGAGTATTGAGCATCTACTGTTCATTTCGCTGACTGTTATGTTGTTTTTTGTAAACATCAGATAAATCCCCCTGTCTTCTAAGGTTTTATGAAGACCATATATGTAAAAATGGGCTAATGGGGTAAAGTTGGTGTTTAGAAAAAACAACACACTGTCGAATTTCGACACACCTTTGTTTTGCTGCGAAAAACGTATATCTAAATGTAACTGTTTATTTCGCAAATTGTTAAACCAGCCCCCTAAGTTCTTTATTTTTATTTTTCGTAACTGGCACATTCTTTGCAGATACTTTTACCCCAATTGAGATAATGATATTGGGCGGGACCCTCATAACCCAATATTAATGCAAAGGAGGAGGAAGAACCCGCCCGATTTCGAAAATTTCAGAATCGGCCCGCCATTTATGGCAAGCTGGTCCTGTTGAATATTACGGAGTCGTTCTGGAGGAGGGCGACTCCGCTTCTTTTTTTATGGCCAGCTTACTCGAACTATGTGTCTCTGCCCAAAAATTTCGCGAGAGTCCCCTTACGGAACCAACCACTTCTGTTACAATAATACCAAGTTAAATAAAGTGTGAAGGCAGGCCAGAAAGTTCGTAATATTATAATTTTTGTCTTTGCCATCATAATTCGTACCCATTTCATACCGACCCGGCCTTCCAAATTTGACAGTTACTATTGTTAAACTGTTATACCTGTTGCGCTGGCTTAAGAAAAAAAATGAAATTAACGGAACATAAAAAGCCGTTTTTGCGTGTTTTAGTGGAAATTTTGCGAAAATTTGTAAAATTCCAGAAAAAAAGTGTAACAAATAGCCCGCTTATGTACACATAGTATTGGTATCGCAATGGATGATAATATGGATTACATTGAATTGGTCGAGCAGGCCCGGTTCGGCAACAGGGAAAGTCTCGATATTTTAGCTCAGCGGACGCGGGGGCGGTTATATGCATATGTGTATAGGATTATGTTACAGGAGGACATATCTCAGGACATTGTACAGGAGAGTATGCTTGAAATGTTTAATAATTTAGACGAGTTGGAGCAAGCCGACCGTTTTTGGCCGTGGCTCTGCAAAATCGCGTTTAACAAAGTACGCCGTCACTACAAAAAAGAACTGAGCCACAGGACTGTCTCAATATCCGATGCTGCCTACGGTGATTGGCCGCAGGGGGAGCTAAGAGATGGGCAGACAGGATTGACCGCTCTGATTGGGGAAGAGTTAAAGCAGATTGTTTTTAATGCCATGCGAGGCTTGAAACCGCAGCATCGTGCAGTTTTGGCTATGCGGTGTTATGAAGAAATGCAGTATTCGCAAATTGCTCAACTGATGGGCAGCAGTGAACTTAGCACCCGCGTCCTGTTCTATCGGGCAAAAGAGGCCCTGCATAAGCAACTTTCCAGTAAGGGATTTGGCAAGGACTTCATGCTGTCGGCTTTGGCTTTATTCGGCAAGATGACAGCCCCGAGCGAGGTAGCAGCTCCTTCTGTGACTGTAACCGCAGCCGCCACCAATGTTGGTATGGCTGCTACTCTTGTGGGAGTAGCAACAAGCAAAACAACTGTTGTAACACTGGCGGCCGCTGCTGCCTTGGCCGCCGGTACTATACTCGCGCCTTTGCCGGTTGATAAGGCGGTTGCGTGGACTAATAAGGCAATAGGTTCACTCCAGCAAAAACTGACAAAAAGCTCAGGCGTTACAGCTCCGTTGAGCGGCGACCGCGACGAATATTGGTATTACTATCCGGATAAAGCAGATGGGCCGGTGATAACATCCCTGCTCAAGGAGGAGCCTCAGACAAAACAATCTTACTGCCAGCGGCTCGAAAACGACCAGGCCAACTATTACTTTGATAAACCCACAAATACCATACACATAAACAACTCCCGAATGTGGCGCAATGACCAGATGGTATCCAGATTGCCCACCGACAAGGCTAGTTTGACAGAGTTTCTTTCGAAGGTCGAAGGTGAAGGTCAAAGCAAAAAAATCGAATATGTTTCCAGTGGCAGCAACAGCTTATTAGTAATCGTCAACCGGAGCGAAAACAGCAGCCATTCGCACATGACTCAGCACTACAACACATTGGACGAGGAGTATTTCCGATATAATTGGCCCGCAGGGACAAAAGTGGTTGACAGCCGCGATGCAATGCACAAACGGGGCTGGACATATTTTAAGATTACAGGCAATATCAATGGAGAAGAAGTATCAGGCGCTGGAAGAATCCCATTTGTCTACGCTGCAAGCGAGCAATATTACCCCTGGTTAAGATTGCGCTTGGCACATAGGCTGGAGATTGTAGACAGCATCAATGGTGCAAGCGTCTATGATGCCGACAGCCGTACGTTCGCAACCTACCCGCCGGACACCTTCTTCAAAGGTCTTGCCAGACCGTGGATGGGGTTGCACACTATCGATACCATACGCCGGGATGCTGCGGAACAACAATTGTGGTTCGAAACAAAGCTCACGCCCGGCAATTCTAAAGCAGAAGTGATTCTTACCCGCGAACAGGACAAAATCGTCTATACCATCGATATGGAGAAAGACGTTATTGAAAAGATAACTCTTCTGTCAAGTACAGGGGTGGACCGGAAGCCAAAGGCGGAACTGAAATTTTTCTACCTCGATGAGATTAAGCAGGCCGGTGAAGAGTTTGCCGAGCCGAGGGAAAAAGATTATGGAAAACCACAGCGGCAGACGCTGGGCACGCTGTGGCTTGTGCAGTTGGCAGAAGGTGGCCTGAATTGAGAATGTGTGAGTCAGCATTTACTCATAATACAGGAGAAGCATTTGTTACTCCGCAACGTAATAAGGACGATGTAAAGATAAAACTTCGCAAAGCAGTTACTCTGCGCGAACTTTTGGTATCAATCGCCATAATCGCAATGTTGGTGGCAATCATGATACCGGTATCGAGAAAAGCTCGGCAAAAAGCCGTCGCTGTGCAGTGTATGGACAATCAGCGCAACATTGTCGTCGCCGTAAACTCTTTTGCTTCGGACAGCGACAGCAGATACCCCGAATCGGTCGCTACCATAGGCCCGCTGCAGAAGCATTGGAACTGGCAGGAGCCGACAATGCTGACTGCTTATCGCCCGCGCAGTCCCGACCTGCATCGTTCGATAAGCGCATACTTGCACAGTTATATCCAGGATACGAGCGTTATATTTTGCCCTGCTGCACCCGGAAAATACAGGTTTCTACAGCAGGCATGGGATGCCGGCGACGACTGGGACAATCCCGATACGCTCTCACCGCAGGATCCTGTGATGGGAACGTATTGCTTTTATTGGAATTATATAGGTTTCCTTGAGGGACGAGCAGCCCCCTTTAAAGGTCCGCAGGGTATCTCATCTGAGCCGGGCCGAAGCAAACTGCTTGTAAGCGATTATTTTGGTTTCGGCCATTGGCGAAACAAGCTCATCTACGGCGACTACAAAGCTTACGGCTGCTGCGAGAAATTCGAAGCCGCCTCCGTTACACCCGGAACGCCAGTCTCATCAGCTTTTTGGTCTCGCCGCGCCGATAATACAGATATCACTCTGCGTTCACTCGATATCGAGCTGCACGCCGCCTACACCGACGGCCACGTCAAACGCTATTCACCTTCGGATGTAATAACAATGAAGGTCTCAGAAAGTCCTGATGGCTCTGTTCCTTATCCCGCCGACCTCGGCCCGGGCGACTTCTATCTGCCCGAAAATGCCCTCCCTTGAGGTTTTCACAAGCCCGAAAACGCTCGCCTCGGCATAGCCGGGCAGATTTTTCAGCTAAAAAGGCCGAATCAGGGGGATTTCACGCAAATTTCTACAAAATTCTGGAAAGAAGTGTAACAAACCACCGTCCTGCGTGCTCTTAACTATAGCAGCAAATGTTATTGGAATGGCGATTCCAGGCATAGCTGTATACCTGGCCGTCATAATAGATTCATCATAAATTTTTGAAAGGGCAGGAAAATGAGAAACGTAATCATCGCTATCTGGTTATTAGTAGCTGTTGCCTTGTCCGCCTCGGCCTCTGGCGCAGAACTCCTTGTGCCGACCCAGTATCCCACTATCCAATCGGCCATCGATGCCGCTGTTGATGGTGATACCGTAATTGTTGTCCCAGGCACTTACACCGGCCCCGGCAACCGCGATATCAGCTTTCTCGGCAAAGCTATTACAGTCCGCAGTGCCGACCCTGACGACCCGAATATCGTCTCAGCCACTATTATCGACTGCAACATTAGCAACACCACTAGCTTTCACTTTACCAGCGGCGAAGATGCCAATTCTGTTCTTGCTGGCTTTACCTTTACCAATACCAACACCAACCCTCGCATGCGCTTCGTAAGCGCAATATATTGCTCTGGCAGTAGCCCTGTGATTAACAATTGCGTAATAAGCAACTCCGGCCCAATCAGAGGGATCGAGTGCCGCGACAACAGCAACCCCATAATTAACAACTGCATTATTAGTGGAAACAGTAACTGCGGCATCCTCTGCTACGGCAGCAGCCCAGTAATCACCAACTGCACAATCACCGGTAACTCAACGAATTACGGCGGCGGAATCTATTGCAACGGCAGCAACCTGATGATTACCAACTGCATTATCAGCGGAAACACAGCCAGAACGGGCGGCGCAATCTACGCCGTTAGCAGCAGCCCAAAGGTTGTCAACTGCACAATCACAGGCAACTCGGCCAAGAACTATGGCGGCGGAATATATTCCAGTAGCTCGATGTCTATAGCTAACAGCATTATTTGGGGTAATGCTGACAGCACCGGCCAAGGCCAATCCGCTCAGGTTTATGGTGCCGCCGGCGTATGGTTTAGTTGTATCCAGGATGACAATTCCGAAGATGCTAACATCCCATTCGACGGAGAAATCAAATTCAACATCGATGACGACCCCTGTTTTGTCCAGCCGGGACATTGGGATGCAACCGGCCTCTGGCACGACGGCGATTATCACCTCCTCCCTGCCTCGCCCTGCATCGAGGCGGGAAATCCCTATTTCACATATCACGCAGGTGACATAGATATGGATGCTCAGCCCCGCCTGATGGGCCGGTACGTTGATATAGGTGCCGACGAGTTTGAAATTGCAGTTATAGTTGTAACTAAACCGCAGGGCGGCGAAGTCTGGACAGGCGGCAGCACCCACGAAATTAAATGGGATAGTTACACCGTAACCGGCAATGTTGATATTTATTACAGCATTAATAACGGCGACGACTGGATAAAAATTGGCAATGTCCCCAATACCGGCAGCTTTATCTGGAATCTGCCGGATACTCAATCTTTTGGTTTTCATCACAAACGCCCTGTTGATTCCAACCAGTGTCTCGTTTTAGTTGAACCAAACTCTCCTGTCCCCAGTCTCATTTGTAAAGAAAGCGGACTTTTTACAATTCAGCCCTACCGCAGCCTGCCGGCTGCGCCGCACCAGCCAAAACGCCCTCACCCGAAATTCGGGCCGGAACATGGCTGTGTTAAATGGAAGTTCCAGACCGATGGCCCTGTAACCGCTGGTGTCACCATCGGCTATAATAACAGGGTTCACGTCCCCTGCGAAGATGGAAAACTATACACCCTTAATGCAAACGGCACGTTGTTGTGGACTTATGATACGAACTCACCTCTCGTTGGCTCACCCGCCGTGGACCGCAATGGCACGGTATATGCCGGAGCTGAAAATGGAAAGTTATATGCAATCGATAGATTCGGCCGCCTGCTCTGGACACACACTACAAAAAGTCCCATCTATTCCTCTCCTGTTGTCTCTCCTGACTGCTTGGCCGAACACAGGTGCCATCACCTCAGGCATTGCCACACAAACTGCTGGTCTTTGGAACAGCCGGCACAGGTATATGTATGCTCGGTGGATGGTGCTCTTTACGCATTAGGGCAGGATGGCAGCGAGTTATGGAGCTTTGAAACCGATGGCATCGGCGTCGCCACCGGCTCTATTTTTGCCTCGCCCGTAATAGGTCCCGATGGCTCCGTTTATATCGCCGGATTATATGACCCGAATCTGTATGCACTCGATTCAAACAACGGCAGTGTAGTACGGAACCGCACTTTTTCAGTCCCCTACATAGGTGCCGAAAAGCCTTGGCCCTTTGCTTCGCCGGTTATCGCGCACGATGGCACAATATATACGTCGTTCCTTTTCAACTCGAATCTCTATGCAGTTGATTCAAACGATGGAAGTATAATTTGGTCAACAAATCTGGCTGATCCCTGCTCTGGCTGGTTTGAACCTGGTTATGCTCAACCCTACCGCCATCCGTACTGCTGGTCAAAGCCTGCCTTGGCACCTGATGGCACGATTTATTTAAGCTTTGATGACCCATATCTAAGGGCTATTAACCCCGATGGCAATATCAAGTGGGTGACCAGATTAGGGGCAATAGGTGGATTTACCTTTACCGTCGGCGGCGATGGCCTTATCTACGCCGCAAGCGATGATGCCTATCTTTATGTCGTTGACCCCGATGGCAGACAAATAGCTCAATTTGAAGGCGCTGGCGGGCTGAGTTTTCCAACAATAACAGTGGGCCGCACGATAATAGTCAGCGATGCGAACAATACCGTTTGGGCAATTGGTCAGGATGATAACTGCTCGGAGCAGGTATTGACCCAGCACTGGCTTGAAGACTTAAACGGCGATGGGACTGTGGACTATACCGACCTTGCTCTATTGGCTGACGATTGGCTTAACTGTACAGACGCTGGCCTGCCTTGTAACTACCAGGGCAACCAAATATACCTCAAAGGTGATGTAGACAAAGACCAATATGTCGATTTCGCCGACTTTGCGCAAATCGCAAATCGGTGGTTAAATAAGGAGTAAAGAAATTATGAAATCAAAAATAAAATTTACAAAAAAAGACATTCTCGTTTTTCTGGGTTGCATCATCTTTCTTTTGGCCAATATCGCAGCCGTCGGCGAGGGTGGCCGAAAACGGGCTAAGGAGGCCGTCTG
>JBAPXT010000270.1:0-22366 GCA_049284355.1 Sedimentisphaerales bacterium | reverse complement strand
CTCCAAAGAACCCATGACGAGAAAACCCCGTAAAAAAGCGTCTGTACCAGCGTCGCCTGAAAGAAATGTTCCCCTTTTTCCTTTTCTTTCTCAAATTTCATTCCAAGCGCCTCTTCCAGCGCATTCTTCAATCCCTCTAAAGCCGGAAGATTTTTTTTCTGTTCTACCCGCCTTCGCGCCTCACGAGCATACAACGCAAGAAACCGCGCCAAATCCTCTGGCTCTGCCAGCGGCGTTTCATAAAGCATCGCCCTTTGCAAAAATTCGACAAGTCGTCCGCATTGTTCTTTCGCGGCTTTTTGAGGGTGTTCCAGTATCTCGCGAAACTTGCTTTCGCTTTCCGCCATCCGATACGATTCTAAACGTACTGGCTTGCCATCATCACTCCGTCCAACTAATACAAAATCCCTGAAATTAGTAACAAGCACCAATCCGTATTTGTCCCAATATTTAGAAACCTGAGCACTATCCGTTTGTGCAAAGGAATCGTCTTTCCACGGCTTGCACTCTATTACGCCACGTTCCGGATTCTGTCCCTCTATTGGTCGTGAATCTTTTGAACTCTGAAATTGGTTTGCTGTGAAAAACCCAAAGTCCGGCGTGCCTGCCCCCGTATCTTTTAATTGCCCTACACACCGTACCCGTGGCTTCAACGCTTTTCCTGCTTCGTTTAGCAGGGACTCCAGCGCCCCATAGTATGATTCCTCAGCGACACCGCCTCCGGTTCGGTAAATCTCCCCTATGTTAGCCAAGTATTTTTGAACAGCATCCTCTGCCATGTTATTCCCTTAAAATGTGGTAGTTTCCCGACCACACCATACCCAAAACCCCAATCACCGTCAAAGTAAATTCGCCCTGATTCACGGCCAACAGAACTTTCAATCAAAAACGTGGGTAGGTAAAAAATTGTCGAATATTTTCGAACATTTCCATACAATTTTTGTACGTTTCTATATAGTTTTTGTAAGTTTTCGAATATTCTTGTCACGCCGAAGCCTCGGCGAAGGCGGATTCAAATGTTTCCGAACGTTTCTTACACAAACCTGCGCGTTTGGTGCGAAAAATATGCGTTAAAAAGCACCTTATTATAAGCAAATCTAATAACATATTCAGCCTTGCTGATAGATTGGACCTTTAAGTAATAATAAGTGTGAATTTAGTATTTTCTTATAATCTCTTTGTCGGCAGTATGTTATGTAATTATCGGTCGTAGTTTGAAGACCCGTAGAACTACGGGTTTTCAGCTATTTTTGCATATTGGCATTGACCGGCGTGGTTTTAATTGTTAATATGAGGTTTTTATGCCTAAATCAGTAAAAACAACCGGAAAGAAACAGGCGAAAAAGCGCACACCGAAAGTCGCCAAAGTTGAGTCCAAAAAGGCCTTTAGAAGCTATAAAGAGGCCATAAACTACCTTTATGCGCGGACAGACTACGAAAAGGAAACAGGTCTGCGGTATAACATTACGACGTTTAACCTCAACAGGATGGAAAAACTGCTTTCCTTAGTGGGCAAGCCGCACAAAAAAATCGCAACGGTGCACATAGCGGGCACAAAAGGAAAAGGCTCAACAGCAACGATGCTGGCAAGGATGTTAGAAGCCAACGGCTATAAGGTTGGATTATACACCTCTCCGCACGTTGTACACCTGCATGAACGGATTGCAGTCAATTCAGAAATGATTAGCGATCGTGAAATGCTGGGGCTGCTGAACCGCATTTATGCGCCTGTCGAGAAGATGGCGAAAACGGACGCTCCCACATTTTTTGAAATAATGACGGTGATGGCGTTTATGCATTTTGCGGATGTGAAGACCGACATAGCCGTAATTGAAACCGGATTAGGCGGCAGATTAGACAGCACCAACGTAATTAAGCCAGAAGTGGTGGGCATAACCAGCCTGAGCATAGACCATCAACATCAGCTCGGCAAAACCCTTGAGAGCATTGCGAAAGAGAAGGCCGGTATTTTCAAACGAGGCGTTCCGATAGTCAGCGCTCCACAGGAGCCGGAAGCGATGCAAGTTCTGAAATCGCACGCAGCAGCCGTTAAAGCACCACTCAGCGTTACCGGCAAGGACATCGATTTCTCATGTCGATTTGAAACTTCACGGGAGAACGGGCCGCATATGAGAGTCTGTCTTGCAACTCCCACGAGTAAATTTGAACACCTTCGCGTTCCGCTGCACGGCCAACATCAGGCCATCAACTGCGGTTTGGCCCTGGCAATGCTGGACAAACTTAAATCAAGCGGCTACGAAATAGATAATGAAAAGGCGGTCAAGGGACTGAGCAACGTCTGGTTAGCGGGGCGAATGGAGATGATTTATGATGACCCGAGAATTATGATAGACGGCGCCCACAATGCCGCAAGCATCGAAGCGCTGATACAGGCGATAGGTCAAAATATTCCTTACGATTCTATGGTGATAATCTTCGGCTGCAACAACGACAAAGATATCGCCGGGATGCTGGATAAATTACAATATGGGGCAGATAAGGTGATATTTACGCGTAGCAGCTCGGCGAAAGCGATGCCGCCGGAAGAATTGGCGGATATGTATAACGAGATATGCGGCAAGATGTGCCAGAGCGCTGTTAGTCTTGGTGAAGCGCTGCGACTTGCAAGAAGCGCAGTTAGCAAAGAGGACTTGATTTGCATTACAGGCAGCTTCTACCTTGTCGGGGATGCGAAGAAGCGTTTTGAGAACCGTTTACCAACAAGCAGCCAAAAAATACGGCCCCCGCTACCGTCTGAGCCACCGTAGCGGCACTAATCGTAATTATTGCAAAACAGGCCGCGGATGTGGCGGAACTGGCAGACGCGCAGGTTTCAGGTACCTGTGGGCATAGCCCATGGAGGTTCGACTCCTCTCATCCGCATTAAAGGCAACGATGCATATCGGGGAGGTAAACTCGTGTTTCTTAAGCGGCTGGCGCCATCATTCTGATATTCGGCATTCGAGATTCAATACCCGCATTATCGAGCCATCTATCTCGTATCCAAGAGCAGATAAGGTAAAACAATCTATCCTATTTTAACGAAAATTGTGCCGAAAGGCCGATAAATGATAGATAAAAGAAGAACAGCCTTTGCAGGACCTACGAACAGGATATGTTTGAAATTGCCCGATATTTAGAACAAATGGCGGTACGGTTCGAGCCAGCAATTTTAATCGGCCCGGGATTAGCGGCCGTTCTGCTGGGGCTGTTTGTCTGGCTGGGCGGTCTGGGGTTTAGAAGGACCCTGGTCGTAATCATTGGCGCAGTCAGCGGCGGTATTTGTGGATTTTTTATGAGCGCCAGAAATATTGTGCCGGCGACGGTTTCGGCAATTATTGCTGCGGTTGCCGCAATAATATTTGAAAAGATATTTATCACAATAACGGCAGGGGTTCTGGCTGGAGCACTTGGCTTTGCCGTTTTGGCCAGGCCGTACATTGCAAATGGGGGAGAAGCAACGCCGATAAACCGGGGCGAGATACAAAACAAGGAAGAGGTCTTCGGCAACCGGCAAAGTGCAGAAGTAGTTAAAGCATACATAGCTGATTTTGTCGCCGAGATAAAAAAGATTCTTTCGGAGATGCCGGTGTATAAACATATAATAATAGCGGCGGTGGCAGTGATTTTTACAGCGGCCGGATTTTTCCAGTGGCGTTTAGCATCGGCCTTTTGTTGTGCAGCCCTGGGGACAATACTTATTTTCGGAGGGATGATTTTGCTGTTATTATATAAAGGCGCTGCACCTATCAGCATGATTTGTCAAAACCAATCATACTATCTCGGTGTTTTTGCAGCGATGACCGTTCTCGGCACAGCTGAGCAGCTATTACTCTGCCGAAGCATCGAAGAAAAGCCGACAAGAAAAAGGGAAACAAACAAGGACGGGAAATGGCCGGAGAAAACACCGATATTTTGGCGAAACAGATAAGCGAGGCTATTTTTGAAAAACCGGTGGCAATAAACTTCGAAAAAGCAAAAGAAGGTTAAGGAGAAAAATAATGGAGCATTTAACAATTCTCGCCAAGGCAGCAGAGCGCTCATCCGAGGCGTTTATTAGCGTTCGAGCCGTTCTCGATTCCATCTGGGGGCAGGTAACAACGCTGACGTGGCTTCAGGCAGTTATTGCCATTTCATTCGGAGTGGTGTACCTGCTTTACGGCTGGCGTATTTTCAAGGTTCTGGTTGTTATTTGCTTCGGTCTTGTGGGCTTATTCGCCGGCATCAGTATCGGTACTCGATTTGGTTGGGAGATTTTAGGCGGCGTAGTCGGCTTTTTCCTTTTAGGGGGTGTCTCCATACCCCTGATGCGGTGGGCCGTCAGCATACTGGGAGCTATTGCGGGCGGCATCCTGACCAGCGGTATTTGGTACGCCTTTGGGCTGCCGGAAAAATTCATGCCAGCAGGAGCCCTTATAGGCATTGTTGCCGGCGGTATGATTTCGTTCATTGTTTTCAGGGTTGCCATTATGCTCTTTACGAGTTTTGGCGGTGGTGCCCTTATAATGACGGGCCTGCTGGCCCTGGTCTATCGCTACGAGAGTATCCAGAACCCGCCGACTGAAACCATAAAAGCAATGTTCTACAATCACCACTGGTTTGTGCCGGTATTGATGCTGGCCCCTACCCTTATCGGTATAATAGTTCAAAACAAATTCGTTAAGAGTTCCAGAAGCTGGAACATTTAAGCGTCATATTGACCTTATTATTATCAAGCCTTAATCAGGACGTTAGGCTGTAAGCGCTGTTATCTAAGCGGATTTTGTCCTTGCAAAAGCGTTTTAACTGCTTTACAATTCTGGGTTCGGCGCAGGGGTTTTGCGCTGAAATACGTCTCTAAATACGAGGTAAACAGCAGAAACTACAGGTAAAGGCCGTGTTTGAGTCATTAACAGAAAAGTTTAACTCAGTTTTCCGGTCGCTGTCCGGGCGAGGCAGAATCACCGAGGCTAACATCTCAGACGCTATGCATGATGTGCGCAAGGCGCTTCTGGAAGCGGACGTCCATTACAACGTGGTAAAGAAATTCTGCAAGGACGTCACGGAAGCAGCTATCGGGGCAGAGGTGATAAAGAGCCTTCATCCCAGTCAGGTTCTGATAAAAATCGTCAACGATAAACTGACCGAGCTGATGGGGCCGGTAGACAGTAAAATCTACTTTGTCTCACCCGGGCCTACGATAATTATGTTGGCCGGCCTTCAGGGCTGCGGCAAGACAACCACCGCTGCAAAGCTGGCCAAATACCTGCTCGCCAACGACAAGAAGCCGCTTCTGGTGGCTGATGACCTTCGCAGGCCGGCAGCTATCGAGCAGTTAGTGGTTTTGGGCCAGCAGATAAATACGGAAGTCTACCGCGAGGAGAGCAAGGATTCTGTCAAGGTTGCAAAAAACGCTGTAAAACACGCCGAGAAAAACGGCTTCGATGTAGTGATTCTGGACACGGCGGGGCGACTGCATATAGACGAAGAGATGATGAGGGAGGTGGCCGATGTGGCTAAGGCGGTCAATCCGCACCAGATTTACTTAGTCTGCGATGCGATGACCGGCCAGGATGCAGTCAATTCAGCCAAGGAATTTAATGAGCGTCTGGAACTCGACGGCGTTATCCTTACGAAATTAGACGGCGACGCCCGCGGCGGAGCTGCGCTGAGTGTAAAGGCGGTTACTGGAAAGCCCATTAAGTTCGTCGGGGTAGGTGAAAAATCGGACAAACTCGAAGAATTTCACCCTGACCGGATGGCCGGCAGAATTCTCGGTATGGGCGACGTTGTAACACTGGTGGAGAAGGCACAGGAGCAGTTCGAAGCAGAAGAAGCAGAAAAGCTGCAAAAGAAAATGGCCAAGGGCAGCTTCGGATTTGACGATTTTCTCAAGCAAATGCAGGCCGTCAAAAAAATGGGGGGTATGAAAGATATGCTCAAAATAATGCCCGGGATGGGCGGTCAAATGGGGGACCTGGACTTCGACGACGGGGAACTGCAGCGGATGGAAGGAATTGTGCATTCGATGACAACTGCGGAGAGACGCGAGCCGGAGATAATAGACTCATCGCGGCGAAGACGAATAGCGGCAGGTTCAGGTGTGGAAGTTAATGATGTTTCCAGTTTAGTGAAGACATTCAGGCGCAGCAGGGATATGATGAAGGCGCTTAGCGGCGGAAGCTTCGGCGGGCTTAAAAGGCTCTTCTCCGGCGGGCTTAATATGGATACATTGAGCGCTGCTATGAGCAGCGGCAGGAAAATAAAGCAACGCTCAAGACGAAAAAGAATAATTATACGAAAAGGAAAAAGAAAACGGCGGTAAAACAGAAAATAACGATTGAGCAATACCTTGAAAAGGTGGCGAAGTTTGCCGGCAGCGATTATGGTAATATGATAAGAAGCCAGTTCAGGGACATAAAGGGCGGCAGCGAACTGGCGATGTTAGCTGCGCCCAGCGAAGAGGAACTGGCGCAACTGAAGAAAGCTGTGGCGATAATGACGCAGGGCGAAAAAGAAAATGTTGCCGGCCTTACCGATGAGCAGATACAGAAAATTGCAGCCGATGCACAAATCGACCCTGCGAATTTAGCCATTTTTATCAACGGCTACGCTCTGGCCTCCAAACGAACATCGGCCAAAATTTAGTGTTTGATAGTCTTATATTGTAGCGCCTTTTGTGTTTTCGTATCAACCTCGATGAATCTATTACCCAAGTCACTAGCAAAATTCTTGGCGTTCAGGCAATAGCGCTGCCAATTATGTGGTTTGTCATCAGGGATGTTAACCGGCCCTCGTATTGTAGGCGAGAGTTGACGGTAAGATTCTGGCATGTCAGGATGTGGGGTAGTGATAATGCAGCTATACGGTCCTCTAATGAAATTATGCCACTTTTCAATGTGAATTCCTGTGAACATGGGTGCATCATGATGATGCTTTGGGTCATGAGAAAGAGTATGATAATCACAGAGAATAGTTACAGGGCAACCCGATTCTATTGCCTTGCGTCTGATAACTGCCCGGGTGGCATCGATCCAAGGTCCCTCTATAGAATCGAGGATACCACAACTGATAAAGATATTCGCTGCATCTGTTAACTCTTTGGCCAAGTCTTCTTCTTTAAGTTCGAAGAGGCCGCCATAATTAGCGTCCACGATGCCGTTCGACGGGAATTTTAGTTTGTTTATCTTTCCAAGACACCACGCATACTCGCCTGCTATACTAAGACTGTTGGTCACGACACTCATATTTCGACCTCGGTAGATCAAGGCTAGAAAGAGATAGTAGGTATGACTCCCGTCAGATAAGAATATCTTGCCTTTTTCCGAGGTCAACTCCTCGTTATCCGCAGTATAAAGAGCCACAGCATGCTTTTCATCAATGTAATTTTTAAGCGACTCACCAAAATAGGTGTCTGCTCGGTAGGGGAGCCGGGGGGTCATAGCATTAAGCAATTCTTGGTGATACAATTCAGCCTTATCCAGTTTGATGGTATCACCAAGATCCAGCCCCTTGGATTTATCGAAGTCAACGTTTATATGAAAGTCAGATATACGAATGGTGTCGCCGGTTTTGATTTCGGATTTCTGTATTTCGACGTTGTTGAGGTAAGTTTTGTTAGAGCTGCCCAGGTCTTCGATAATCCAAACGCCAGGATTGGGGTTTTGGATTACGGCATGCTGTCGAGAAACGGCCCTGCCGGGCAAAATGACCTGACTTGTGTGCCTGCCGATACAGATAGGACCTTTGTCGAAATGACATTCATTAATTGTTCGTTCACCTTGTTTTACTAATAGTCGCATCGTTCTTTTCCTCTATAAGTAGTTTGTATCTTCGATTAATATAATAATATGGCATGCTAATGTTTGTCAAGTAGAAGGCGAATTAAAATTGAGATATTCCCAGTGGAGTTTGGAATGCCATTGAAGCAGGTGGGCGATTCTATTATTATACTTTGCCCTGCATTGCAAAAATTGCAGGATTTAGCGATAAAACACACCTTGCGGGCAAATAAAGATAAAATTCAGTCCGCACTTGAAAAAGATTGTCTATTCGTGTAAACTATCCGTTTTTATCAGGCGGTTTACGGATTAAGTAAACGTGTTTCGCGAAGAGTAAAAGTAGCGAAAATTTATCATAATCGACGAAAGAAAGGGAAACAATGGCGGTAAAGTTGAGAATGACGCGGATGGGCAGGCGCAATCGGGCGTTCTTTAGAATCAATGCGATTGACTCGCGTGCGCCGCGGAACGGGAAAATCATTGAAAAACTGGGACACTACGACCCGATTGAAAAAGATAAATCCAAACAGATTGTGCTTGACTTAGAACGGGTAAAATACTGGCTCGACAAAGGAGCAATACCAAGTGATACGGTTTCGGAAATTCTGCTTCGGCAGGGAATAAAACACAAATACGCTGAGGAAAGAGCGGTTCGACGCAAGCGGGCCAGGACGCTGGTCCGTGCCAAGGGCCAGCCGTTCACAAAGGCCGAACGAATCGTCATAGAAAAAGCGGCGGCAAAGGCTGAAGAAGAAGCTAAGGCACAAGCAGATACGAAGGCAAAAGCCGAGAAAGAGGCCAAAGCCAAGGCCGAAGCGGAAGCCAAGGCAAAAGCTGAGGCTAAGCCGGAGGCGGGAGAAAAACAGAAGCCGGAGGAGAAAAATAAACCGGCTGAGTAAAGAGACAAGCGAAAGTGATGAGAATTGATGTTCTTACTCTTTTTCCGGAGATGTTCGAATCACCTCTGGGGCACTCGATATTAAAGAGGGCCCAGCAGGCCGGTATAGTTAATATCGTTCTTACCAATATAAGAGATTTCGCCACCGACAAATACAGAAAGGTGGATGACAAGCCGTATGGCGGAGGGTCAGGTATGGTTATGATGCCGGGCCCGATTTTCGACTGCTTCGAATATATCAAGAAGCTATCAGCAGAAAAAGGCCGCGTCATTTTGCTTACGCCACAGGGGCAGAAATTTAACCAGGCAAAAGCAATCGAGCTGAGCAAAGAAAAACGGCTGATTTTTATTTCCGGCAGATACGAAGGTTTTGATGAGCGAATCCGCATAGGACTGGGGGCCGAGCAAATCTCAATAGGCGACTATGTGCTTTCCGGCGGAGAGCCGGCGGCTATGGTAATCATCGATGCGGTGGTCAGACTGCTGCCAGGGGCACTGGGCGATGGAGAGTCATCAAAGGACGAATCCTTCAGTGAGTCCACCAACGGGGGATTAGAGTATCCGCAATATACCAGACCGGAAGTTTTTCGAGGGATGAAAGTCCCTGACATCCTCCTGAGCGGCGACCACGGCAAAATCGCTGAGTGGCGGCGGCAACAAGCCATGGACCGAACAAAAAAGTGGCGTCCAGACCTATTGGAAGACACCGACAAAAAATAAATTTTTTGTTAAAACGTACATTCGCTATTGACTTTTGAGCATATAAAACCCTATAATGCCCGATTAAAGTTATTCAGAATAAACGTTAAATTTGAAAAACTGTGCCAGGCGTCGTCGAGTTCTCAGCCGCTGTGAAGCTGAAGCGACGGGCCTGTGAGGAGAATTGAAGGCGTTTCAAGTGGAAGCCTTGAAAGACGAAGTCGGAGACCTATGTAGGCGCTACCAGCATAATATGCCGGATGGTGGCGCCACGACAGGAGGCATATCATTACCCTGCCGTAAGAGTAAACCCCCCAGAACAGAGAGTTCACATCTCTGTGCAAACCATATTTTCAGCCAAGCCATCCATTTTAGCCCTGAGTGGTTGGGCTACCGCAGCAAGGAGGAGAGCAAAACCCCGAATATCGGTGTCCCTGCCAAGTGAAGCCGGACACCGCTACTATGGGAGTCGAAGCAGAAAACCAGCAATTGTGAAAAGACCCTGAGAAAAAACACGGATGGACAACCGAAATTCAAGCTGCTAAACATCGCGGCCATTTATAGTTGAGCGAACATTGCCGTATTGTGGCGTAAGGAGTCAATAAAAATATGAAGGTGGAAACAAATCATAAACCGCTCCAAAAGAGCAAAGGCATAACGGGATGCGTCAGAACACTGGGGCCGGTACCCGACTTAGAAGAGCACGTCCAGCCGGACTGGTGGCGGTGGATTTTCAATTCAATCTACCTGAAAACAGATGGGGACGTGATTGATGATACTCAGATAACTACCAAAGAGGTAAACCTGTTTTCGGATATCCTTAAGCTGTCACCGCAGGACAAGATTTTAGACCTGTGCTGCGGACAGGGACGGATTTCTCTCGAACTGACAAGGCGGGGATTCGACAACGTCGAAGGACTGGACCGCTCCCGCTACCTGATTCAAAAGGCCAAGGCCCAAAATAAAAAAGAAGGATTGGGCGCCAAGTTCAGAGAAGGAGACGCCAGAAAACTTCCATATCAGCCGGACACCTTTGACGTAGTTATGATTCCAGGAAACAGTTTCGGTTATTTTGAAACGCCACAAGATGACATCAGGGTTCTCAAAGAGGTCCAGAGGGTGTTAAAGCCCTGGGGAAAAATTCTTATAGACGTCGCTGACGGGGACTACTTGAGAAAGCGTTTCCAGCCGAGGTCCTGGGAATGGATAGACAAAAATTACTTTGTCTGCAGGGAACGTTCTCTTTCTTTGGACAAACAGCGTTTAATCTCGCGAGAAGTAGTCACCCATGTGGAAAAAGGCGTAGTTGCAGACCAATTCTACGCTGAGCGGCTTTATACCCGCAAGAGCATGGAGGAGCTGTTCAAAAAAACAGGCTTTAAGGACTTTACCATCCACAACGAGATAAACGGAGATTCACGACGCAACCAGGACCTCGGAATGATGGAAAGACGCATCACATTAACGGCCGTTGCCAGAAAAGAGTGGACACCGCTAAAGAACAAGCAAGAGCTAACTAACAATTTAGTCGTAATTTTAGGCGACCCTGCGAAACCAGACCCCTTAAAACCTTTATGCGTTTTTGACGACGACGATTTCTACACGATCGACCAGATGAAAGACGCATTGAGAGAGCTGAACAAATATCAGATTACGTACCTGAACAATCACGACAGCCTGTACAACGACCTTGTGAAACTGAAACCGAAAACAGATTTTGTCTTAAATCTATGCGATGAGGGTTATTATAACGACGCCAGAAAAGAGCTTCATATACCATCTTTGCTGGAAATGCTGGACTTCTCATATACAGGCGGCGGCCCACAGTGTCTTGCGTTCTGCTATGACAAGTCACTCGTGCGCGGAATTGCAATGGAGATGCAAATACCGGTCCCCCATGCGTTCTTCATAAAACCGCAGGATGACACTTTCGAACTTTCGTTCGGATTCCCGGTTATCGTAAAACCCAATTCCGGAGATTCCAGTTTTGGAATAACCCAGCGAAGCGTTGCAAGCACCATCGAAGAAATTGTCGATGCCATCTCAGAAATAAGAGAGAAATTCGGTTATGAAAAACCCATTCTCATCGAAGAATTCCTCACGGGCAAAGACCTGACGGTAGGGATAGTAGGAAACCTGCCCGAATCCTACACGGTCCTGCCCATCATCGAAGAAGATTACTCGGCGTTGCCGCCGGAGATGCCCCGAATATGCGGCTATGAGGCCAAGTGGCTCCCTGATTCACCATACTGGAACATCCGCTCCGTTCCAGCGAATTTGCCTGAGGCGACGGAGAAGTTTGTTATTGAATGTTGTTTGAAGCTGTTCGAGAGATTAGACTGTAGGGACTACTGCAGGTTCGACTGGAGGCTTAATTCAAAAGGCGAGCCGAAACTGCTCGAGGTCAATCCCAACCCTGGCTGGTGCTGGGACGGTCATTTGGCAAAGATGGCAAAGATGGCCGGGATATCTTATCCAGAATTGTTAGAAGCAATCCTCCGGGCAGCTGAAGAACGATTGGGTATTCAGGCTGCTGCCGAGAAAAAAGTTGAAGGTCAGCTTGAACTTGTGGAAAATAATAAAAAATTAAAGAGTTAACTCCGCCGCAGGTGGAAAATCTGCACTCTCAGCCGACGCAAACTTCTTAGTCAGGCAGCAGGCAGTGCTGCGATGACAGAACGTTAGCCGAGAGGCAGATTTACGGCTCAAACGGCCAAAAATTACAATTTTTCAAAAATTGCTTGTTTTTATAACAAAAGGCCGTTAGTATTCAGGCCTGTGATTTCACCAGGATTTGTCATTGCGAGCGAAACAATCTATTTTCCGCTCACTAAATCCTATTGGCGATAATCAGCCTGAGGCTGATAAAAAGGAGATATACCCGTGAAAACGCAAATACTGGATGCTGTTGAAAGTAAAAGTATGAAGAAAGACATACCGCATTTTGAAATAGGCGACATTGTAGATGTGCGGTGCAAAATCAAAGAAGGCGATAAAGAGCGCGTACAGGTATTCAGCGGCACAGTAATCGCCCGCAAAGGCCGTGGGATTAATGCGACCGTCACGGTGCGGCGAATCGTAGATGACGAGGGAGTAGAGCGAATCTTTCCTATTCATTCGCCGACCGTAATTGATATTCTGCCGGTTCGAAGCGGCAAAACAAGACGCTCAAAATTGTATTATCTCCGCAAGCGAACCGGTAAATCGGTCAAGCTGACTCAGAAGCCCGGCAAACGCATCACTATTGATGAATGATTATTGATTATTCCCTACCGGTTATCTTTAACGCTTTTTTCAATCTACCCATTATCAATAATCAATTATGATGAGCTGGCTGCTGAACCGAGGCAGGCTGTTGGCTGACCGAAAGAAGCTCGGCCAATGGGGCGAGAAGCGATGCGAGAGCTTTCTGAAAAAGAAAGGTTTCAAAAAGCTGGCCCGCAATTTTTCCTGCAGGAGCGGCGAAATTGATTTGATTATGGTCGATAATGACGGTGCTCTCGTCTTTGTCGAGGTAAAAACCAGAGCAGACGAAGCATTTGAGGTAACCGAGTCGGTTATCACGCCTGCAAAAAAAATCAAATTGAACAGGGCTGCCCGCTATTTTCTTTCAACTCACAATATAGAAAATCGCCCTTTTCGGTTCGATGTTGTTACAATAGTGCTGGGCCAAAGAGGCCGGCCCCAGATAAAGCATTACGAAAACGCATTTGTGCCGTGACCAATGGAACTGATTGATACACATTGTCATCTGACGTTTGAGGGATTGGCTGAAGACGTTGCTGCTGTTATTGAACGCAGCGAAGCGGCAGGAGTTGCCGGGTGGATAACTGTCGGAACCGACCCGGAGCACAATCGAAAGGCAGTAGAGCTTGCCGAGAGGTACGAGAATGTGTATGCAGCTGTAGGAATCCATCCGCACGAAGCCAAAACTGTGACAGCAGATACACTCAAAGAGCTGCTGGAACTTGCACAACATAATAAAGTTGTTGCTATCGGTGAGACAGGGCTGGATTATCATTACAATCATTCCAAACCTCAGGAGCAAATGCGAGCTTTTGTCAGCCAGCTCAAAATCGCTAAGGACCTCAATCTGCCGGTTGTCGTGCATTGCAGAGAGGCCTTCGATGAAACGATGGGCATTTTGGAGCAATACGGCGGCGATGTTAAAAAAGTAGTGTTTCACTGCTTCAGCGGCTCGGCTGAGCAGGCGAAAGTCGCCCTCGACAAGGGCTTTTATATTTCTTTCACCGGCGTGGTCACCTTCAAAAATGCCGAGAAAACAAGGCGAGCTGCCCAAATTGTTCCTTTGGACAGATTGATGGTCGAGACGGATTGTCCGTATATGTCGTCCGAGCCGATGCGAAGGCAAAAGATAAATGAGCCGGCCCTTATGGTTCACACCGCCAGTCGCTTGGCTGAATTGAAGGGGATGGATTTGGGGGATTTTGCAGAAGCCGTAACCACCACGAGCAGAGCATTTTTCGGCCTGCCTGAGGCACATACATAAGTTGCAATAAACTCGCCGCTGCAAAAGCAATTTGGGGATTTGTTGTCTTATTTGGCTAAGTGTCTAAAAACATCAGAAACGGCTTTAGCAGTATTAAAAGCGGGGTTTTTAGGGAGGACTTGACTTTTTGCCAAATCGGGCCATATTAAGGTAGCCAACCATTATTAAGTCGAGCGAGATGGGCGGCAGTTTGGGACGAACTTCCCACCAAATACAAGATTTGGGCAACCAGGGGTCTGAGGGTGCAAATAGTTTCCTCCGTAAAGGACAGGCGATTTACAAAATATGGCAGGTTTTTTTGACCAGGGAGTAGTTAATCAGGTCCAGCAGGCCAACGACATCGTTGACGTGATAAGCGAGCATGTAAATCTGGTGAAAAAGGGCAGGGAAATGGTTGGGCTGTGCCCATTCCACGAAGACCATCGGCCGAGCATGAACGTCAATGCCGCCAAGCAGATATTCAAGTGCTTTGCCTGCGGGGCCGGCGGCGATGTGTTCAAATTCGTCCAGATGCGGGAAAATCTGTCTTTTTCTCAGGCGATAGAAAGATTAGCCGAGCGCGCTGGCATAAAATTAAGACCAAGGACACCAGACAACAGACACCAGACTCCAGATTCAGATGTCGACCCAAACAGGCTGGCGAAGGTCAATGAGTGGGCGGCTAAATACTTTCAGGAAAATCTCCACGATGAAAAAAAAGGCAAGCTTGCCCGAGATTATATTACTAAAAGGCAAATCCCGCAAGACAGCGTTAAAAAATGGCGGCTCGGCCTGGCTGTCAATTCGCAGAACGATTTGCTCAAAGCCGCAAACGCAAAAAATATCCCCGTAAAATTGCTGGAACAGGCGGGGCTGGTCGTGGGACAGGCGGGCAGCGGCTTTAACGATAAATTCGTAAACCGGTTGATGTTTCCCATTACCGACGTAACAGGAAGGGTAATCGGCTTCGGCGGACGAGCGATGGAGGGAGAAGTTGCTAAATACATAAATTCACCGACAACGGCCCTATTCGACAAAAGTAATACGCTATACGGTCTTGAGCAGGCGCGGCACAAGATTGTATCGAGCGGAACGGCGGTTGTCGTGGAAGGTTACACCGACGTTATAATGGCACACAGCAAAGGCTGTGATAACGTGGTTGCAACTTTAGGCACCAGCTTTACGCCGGGTCACGGGCGAATCCTGCGGCGGTATGCAAAAAAAGTAGTTTTAATTTTCGACAGCGACACCGCAGGCATGGAAGCAGCCAACAGGGCGCTGGAGGTTTGTCTGGCACAGCGTATAGATATCGCTCTGGCTTCAGTGCCGGAGGGGAAAGACCCCTGTGATTTTCTTTTAGCCACCGGCAAAGACCGATTCGAGCAATTGATAAACGAAGCCGTTGATGTTTTCCAGTTCAAATGGAACAGATTAACAGAGAGCTTCGGCAGGGATGAGACTTTTACCGGAAGAAAAGCAGCTATTGAAGAGTTTTTACAGACAATAGCGACAAGCTTACGGTCGGGCAATCTGGCAGCAATAGACAAAGGCCTGATAGTTAACCGGCTTTCGAAGATTATCGGCTTAGACAGCAAAGAGATAAACGCTGAACTGAGCAAAAGAATCACAAGGACAGCAAAAACTGCGAGCTACAATGTGGAAAACCAGAAAGTGCGAAGTGTAGATTTAGGCGACGGCTTTTTTGCCATAGCACAGCGGGAGATTCTGGAAGTGCTGCTGAATGAGCCGAAGCTGTTTAAAATTGTAAAACAAAAAATTGCGGTCGAGGATTTTGATGTACCGGTGCTGAGGCAAACAGCGTCAATACTATTTGAAACGCTAAACACCTGCCCCGAAACCAGCCTGGCGGAGATACTGGCCAGAGCGGAATCGCCGGAAGCAGGCAGTCTTATTGTGGAATTGGCACAATCGGGAGAGGCGAAAGGCAATTTCGAATCCCGTTTGGCCGGGGCACTGGACGCGATATGTCAGCATCAGACACAGACGAGAAAAAGCGAGATTAAAACAACAGACGGGCGGCAGTTTCTGCAGTGTTACCTTGAAAATACGGCAAAGCAAAATCCACACAGCACAGGAATGGCACAGTGAACAACGGCCGGCAAGCAGGCGTAAAAAAGGATGTATACGATGAGACTTAAAGGTGTTAAGAGTAATTTTGACTTTAGGCTCCGGATAATTAACGATTTAACTTCATAAATTGTGGGTAAGGGTACCAATTGTGGCAAAAAAAAGGATAAAAGCAAGCAGGCCGGATATCTCAGATGAAGCCGAGGTTGATGTCGAATTCTCAACAAGCACGAAAATCAAAGACGCTGAACAACAGATAAAAGCGATTACCGAAAAGGGCAAGAAAAAAGGATATCTTACTTACGAGGAAATGAACGAAGAGTTGTCCGAGGACATTGTTACTCCCGACCGTCTGGACAACTTATTGTCAACGCTGGACGAAATGGGAATCCACATTATCGATGAAGCCGATGTGGAAAAACATGCAGGAGAGGAATTTGAAGCACCGGAAGGCGAGCAGGAAGTCGCTAAAGAAGAGCAAATCAAAGAGGACGAACTGCTGGAAAAACAGCTGGTTGGCGCGGAAGCCAGCCGGCGGATTGATGACCCTATAAGAACGTATCTGACCCAGATGGGTGAGATTCCGCTGCTGACGCGAGAAAGTGAGATTTCACTGGCTCGCAAGATAGAACTGTCGCGTATGAGCTTTAGAAGAAGAATGCTGGAATGCGATTATTGCGCCAAAGGCGCTGTGGATATACTCGAACAGGTCCACCATGGTACGTTGAGCTTCGACAGAACAATGAAGCTCAGCACTGCCGAAAACCTCGTCAGGTCAGTAATAAAGAAGCGGCTGCCGGGGAACATTCAAACGATAAATGAACTGCTCAAGATTAATCAAACTTTGTTTAAGAAATCCCTGTCCGGCGACGGCGGCAAAGTCATCGAGAGGTCAGATTTAAGACGGCTGTACAGAAACAGGCGCAAAATCGCAACGCTGCTGGAAGAACTGAGCCTGCGAACGAGCAGAATTCAACCGATGAAAAATAAACTGTACGGCATCTGCCAGAAGATGCACCAATTAGAGCAGATTATCACCGACGGGGTCACTAAGGACATAACGGCTGAAGACATTGAGGCGATGAAGCAGGAACTGGCCGGCCTGCAGGAATTGGCGATGGAAACTCCGAAGCAGCTCGATAAAAGACTGCGAGCCATAGACAGAGTCTTTAACCAGTATGAACACGCTAAACGAACACTATCAAGCGCGAACCTGCGATTGGTGGTTTCAATTGCCAAGAAGTATCGAAACCGCGGCTTGAGCTTTCTGGATATAATCCAGGAAGGCAATACCGGCCTGATGAGGGCGGTTGATAAATACGAATACCGCAGGGGCTACAAATTCAGCACATACGCCACATGGTGGATTCGCCAGGCAATCACCAGGGCAATTGCCGACCATGCACGAACGATTCGTATTCCGGTGCATATGATAGAGACAATGAGCCGACTGCGAACCGCTAACAAGGTTCTGCTTCAGAAATTAGGCAGGGAGCCAACAACTGAAGAACTCGCCGATGAAGCCGATATGAGCATAGATGAAACCAACAGAGTTGTGAAAATATCCAAGCACCCCATCAGTCTTGACAGACCCATAGGTGAAAGTGAAGACAGCTATTTCGGCGATTTTATCGAAGATGACGAAGTCGATTCGCCGGTGGCCTCGGCTACGCAGGAGATGCTCAAAGAAAGAATTGATATGATTTTGAAAACGCTTTCATATCGCGAACGCGAGATTATCAAGCTGCGATACGGAATCGGCGACGGCTACACCTATACACTCGAGGAAGTGGGCAGAATTTTCAAGGTCACACGCGAGCGAGTCAGACAGGTCGAGGCAAAAGCCATAAGGAAACTGCAGCATCCTGTAAGGTCGCGCAGACTCGAAGGTTTCCTTGACCACAAAATAGTATAAACGATGCGTAAGTTATTGGGGCTGAGCTGAGGCCAGAAGCTTTGTCTACGGTTTTAAAAACCCTGTCGGAAAGCGGGGTTTTTATCTCAACCTGTGTTGAGCATTTCTCTGAAAGCAGCAAAAAATTGTCAAAATATTTGGGGGGGGTTATTGTGAATTTAATCGATTTTCAGGCCAAAATCGGCATTTATCGCCCGATTTAGGCCGTTTTCGCTCTGATTAACGGCTGGGAGGAGACGCAGATAAAGCCTGCTGTCAAAACAGCCGAAATAGTAAGCGGCTAAATCTGCGTCGATACCGGCGAAGCTTCAATAAAATTTGTCAGAAAATGCTGGATAAAAGGTGATATTATGAACGGGAAAATAAAGTGTTCAAGTCGCGGGAAAACAAAATGTCTAAGGTGCAGCAGCACAAATCTCACACCTGCTAACTTCGAATCCACCGGCAAAATCTATTCTCGTCCAAAGGATGCTAAATTAGTGACAATCCTGACTACCGGGGTTCTTGTGGATGCGATACTCTGTCTTGACTGCGGACATATAGACCTGATTGTCAATGCGGACAAGGCAAAAGCAATTTCAAAAGCATCGTGCACACCAATTCTGATGCTCTTCTGGAACTTTCTTGCAGGGATTTTTACGCCGTTTAAACTGGCGAAAGACAAAAAGTGAACCGCTGCACACAGTAAAGAGTCTCTCCCCTGCCATACCAGTTCCGGCTAAACAAGCCCTTACTTTTATTAAGCCAATGGAACGTAGAATTTTTCCGGCTTCGGGCCGAGGGTATTTGTCAGCGTGCCGAGTTTTTCGATTGTGCACTCGATAATATCGCCTGGCTGGAGGAATTTTCCGGTGGCAGAGGCTACACCGGCCGGCGTGCCGGTAGCCATAACGTCCCCAGGTTCGAGGGTCATTAAGAAGCTCAGGAAAGAAACAACATCGGCTACAGGAAAAATCATCTGCGAGGTGTTGGCTTTCTGGCGAACCTCGCCGTTTACCTTCAAAATTATTTGCAGATTTTGGACGTTTTCAACCTCATCTGCGGTAAGCAGGTATGGCCCCATCGGCAGAAAGCCATCAGCCCATTTGCCGTTGAGCCAGTCATAAAATTCGTCCCACGGCCGCTTTTTTCTGCCCTTTGCAAAAGTTACACTTCGGGCTGATACATCGTTTGCGATTGTGTAGCCAGCTATACAATCGCTGGCCTCGCCGGGCGTTACGCATTTGGCTTTCTTGCCGATTACCACCGCAAGCTCGATTTCGTAATCTATTTTTTCGCTATAAGCCGGCCAGGGTATTTCTTCTTCGTGGCCTATTACCGCTGTCGATGGCATAAGAAACGGCCTGGGGACGGTCGTTTTGCGGGGCGAATCCGACAGGCCAAGCGTAAGGCCGACTTCGGTAATGTGTTCACCGTAGTTTCCTGCAAGTGCGAGCACTTTGGGCGGTCGAGGTATGGGCGCAAGGAGTTCTACCGAATCAAGTGGCATAAAATCATTGGCTGAATCAGCAAGCTCGGCAAGTTTGGCAAGACAGGATAGGCCGCCTTGGAGAATTTTCTTTATGCTTCGCGGCGGATTGGACCAACGCCAGGTGGAGGGGATATCAATTATCCCTTTATCGGCCAGTATGCCGCAGGAAATCGACTGGTTCCTCGAATACGTAATTAGCTTCATTTGCCCACCTTTTCTATTATCGTATGGGTTTGTCTGGGGTAATAGTAGCAAAAATAACTTGAACTTGCAGCAGGAAAGCTTTTTAATGTTAATCCGCCTGAGCGGATAAATCTGAACCTATCAGGACTTATGATTTACGCTTTTATTTTCGGGGATTTTGAAAATGACTTTAAAGAATTTCTGGTCAAAAGCAAGCAGCTGGTTAGAGGCCCACAAACCATCCAAGCCTGCAGATTATCGGCCGGAGATAGACGACAAAGGTCTAATCAGCGAGGGCGTCGAATCAACAGAAACCAGCGATGAGGACAAAACCAGTGAAGGCAATCAGGTTTTAGTCAAAACAGTTCAGCCGATGGATAAAACGCAAATGCTTGAAAAACTGCAGGCCGGTTTCGATAAACTCGTTGAGCAACTGGAGGGCATCAACAGCCATCTGAACCGTCAAGCCGCTCAGAATGAAGAATTGATGAGCCGGATTGAACAACTGCCCAAATTGATGGAAAGCTTTCCAACCGTTGTGGAAAATCAAAAGCAGCTGACAGAACAGCTGCTCGAGCAGTTAAAGGCAGCCACCACAATGGAGCAGGAATTTATAGGAACGATAGAAAAAATTCCGACCGAAACCGCCAAACAAACCAATGCTCTGACTGACATCAACCATCAGCTCGCTGCTGCAGCCGATGTCGATGTGCAAATGACCGATGGTCTTAACAAGTTTAATGAGGCACTGAAGAAACTAAACCAGAGCACTATCGGGCATACCGAGGGTATTGTGCAGATGAGTAAAACATTTGCTGCCAGCGACAGGCATCTCAAATACATTGTCTCCAGGCAACACAAAAGCTTTATATTGGTTTTCACGATAGCGTTGGGCGTGTGTGTGGCAGCTATTTTGATACTGGCTGGGATTATTATTTATCTAAGGCACTAAAAAAATTTTCATTTTTTGCTTGAAGACCAGAAAACGGCCTGATAAAAGCATAAGCAGATTGCTCTTTGAAAAGGATATAGCCTGACTGCAGGTTCCGAAGCTATCGCTTCGGGATAGTCAAACGGGAACGCGGTTAAAATCCGCGGCGGTCGCGCCGCTGTGAGCGCCTGTTCCGATTATTTAAATCGGAAATCCGAAGGACATTTTGCCACTATCCGCAATGCGTGGATGGGAAGGAGCCTTTCGGTAGGACGCAAGTCAGAAAACCTGCCTGTGGTTAGTTACGCATATTCGGTGTTCTCGCGATTTGGAACACGGTGCGACTGTTTTTAATTTCAGAGTTTTAATGTTTGATTTTGGAACCGTCGTTCCTCTTGCGGGAACGGCGGTTTTTTTATTGTTCAAACGCCCTCGCGTCAAGGGCGGGACAGCACGAAAGGAGAAAAAAGCAAAGAACAACAGTAAGGGGTTTTGAAAAGAAATTTGCAACTTTTTTGAATTAGAGGAGAAAAGAAAATGGCTTCGAGGAGATTGATGAGTTTGATTTTAACGTTTGCAATTGCCGGCGTTGCCGATGCCGGCTCTGGGGACTGGCCGCATTATGGGCATGTCGCAACTCGGTGCTCAATTGCAGTTGACGGCCCTAATACGATTGATGCTAACACTCTCAAATGGGTTGCCGATGCTGACCCTCAGGACCCAAACTATTATGTGGAATTTGAAACTACCACCGGACCGGTCGTGTATAACGGCAGAGTTTACGCGTATGCCAGATATTATAACGAATTGGGCGAATACGCAGACAGCCAGATAATCGCTTATGACGCCAACGCAGGACAGATTCTGTGGGCAACGGTAATTGCTAAATCCGTGTGGGGTTCCTGGTCGACTCCATGCGTTGATACCAAGCATAATACAGTGCTAATTGGTTCAGGCGATAAAGTATTTGCGATTGATGCTCAGTCCGGTGCGCAAAGATGGTCAACGCAACTGGAAAAAAACGTGATAAACGCATCTGTTTGTACAGCCCTCGACACTCCTCACGCCCGAGCATTTATCACCGATTATGACGGCTTCGGTTCGTCAGGTAAGCTTTATTGTATCAACCTAGACCCAAATGAGCCGAACAACCCGTATAAACCCGGAGATATTGTCTGGTCTGATGTGCTCGGGGCGACCAGTGGAAACTCGGCGGCTTATAAAGACGGTGTTGTTTATGTCGCAAGTATGAAAGGTACAGACAATACCTCCGGCACTATATATGCCTACGACGCTGCGGCTTGGCCTGGTGCAGTGAGACTCTGGCAGACCACGGACCCAAATTTCGACGGTTTTTCGGGTGGTGTAACCGTTACAAAGGAGGGCTTTTTGTATGCGGCAAGTTACGACTGGGCCGACCAGAATGAGGACAATTCAGCATTATGCAAGATTGATTGTAGCGACGGAAGTATAGTCTGGACTACACAAACAGAGCGCACAAGTTCGATGCCGGTAGTGGTAGGTGATAAAATCTATATCAGCGGCGGGCTTGTGGGCTGGGGTTCGCGTCCTAAACTTGAGGCGTATCGCGACCTTGGAGACACCGTAATCAAGTTATGGGAAACCAACGCTAATATAGCTGTCGGCGGTTGGTCAAACCAACCCGTATACGCTAATGGTAAGCTGTATGTCGGCGCCATACCACCAGATGGAGATTATTTCGGGGCGTATACTGAATTGTATATTCTAAATGTCTCAACAACCACGGATGCCCCCAACTTCATAATTGCCCACTACAAGGATAAAGAGTGTGGAAACAGTCCGGCGGTGACTTATGATAGTATTTATACTATTGGCTATGATGGCTTGTTTAAGTTCCATCAGCCGGGGTTTCTGAGCGATATCAGCAAAAATAATAAGGTAGACACATAC
>JBAPXT010000269.1:0-6209 GCA_049284355.1 Sedimentisphaerales bacterium | reverse complement strand
CCGGAAAACCCTCTGCCGTCTTGTTCTGAACAACCGAACCAAGCGCCGCCAAAACCGCCTGCGAGCATTGATTTTCTGCAGCAAGAAGCTCTATGTTGTTTTGCAGTCTTTCATACTCTTTTGCTATCAGCTCGTAAACCTGAGCGTCCGTCTCTCTTAGAGCGCTGAATTGCCCTTCACAATATTCTTCAAAGCTCCCCTTATCAAAAGATATTTCACGCCCGCTCATCATTTATCTAAAAAAAACTCCTGACAATATCGTTAAACGTCACGTAAAGAGCAAGTGCAATCACAAGCACCCAGCCGACAGAAGCAATTCTCTCCTGAATACGCACGCTAACCGGCGAACCTTTGATTTTCTCAATCAGCAAAAACACAATGTATCCCCCGTCAAAAGGCAGCAGGGGCAAAATGTTAAACACCGCAAGAGAGGTGCTTATCAAACCAAGAAAGTAAACGTAGTCTATAAATGGCCGTTCAGCAACGATTCTGTAACTCAGGCTGACGATACCAACAGGCCCCATAAGACCTTTCGGGCTGAAAAGCCCCGTTGCCAGACCCTTTAATGTTATGTACGCTTGAGCGATAAACATAACGGTCTTTCTGTATCCCATCCCGATTGCATCAACCGGACCTTTGGCTTTGTAAAGTTTCTCTAAAGGTCTAAATGGAACAAGGTCGGCAAAAACCGATTTGACAGCCGCAAAATTCTCATCTGCCTTCACTTCCAGCGCAACGCCTCCTTTTTTCTTGTCGTCCAGACGATAATCAATTGTGACATGCCCACCGGCGTCCCGCCTGATTTCCCTGATAATATCATAAAAGTTTGATACCTTGACTCCGTTAACGGCCGTTATCGTAGCGCCGCGGGGAATATCCAGCTTCACCGGCCAATCTTCGGTAGAAATAGTTTTGGCAACAATCGGATGCTCAGCATCAAACGCCGGCACAAGAAAAATACCGATTACCACACGATTATCTTTCTTTGAACGTTTAGGCGTAACCGTAATGGTAAGTTCTTCTTCCGCATCGTCCGCACCTGCGCGTAACACCCTTATCGGCATTTCCTTGTCTTCGTACTCTGTGGTAACCTCACGAAACTCCTTATAGGTGGGGTTCTCAACCTCCCCCGCCGAAAGAATAATATCGCCGCTTTGCAGTTCCTCCCCCGCCTCAACACCCTCGTCTTTCTTCTTGCCGCTGAACAATGCCCTCAGTCTTCCTTCGTTGGATGGCGATTTCTTGGAAACCGCCTCTATCCGCAAACGTGGCACCATCGAACATATATGGCCGGTTTCGGATTCAGGTTCGCCTTTTATCTCGGTTGCAATCAAATTTAGTTTAATTTTCGCTTCAACCTCTTCGCTCTTGCCGCCTTCCTCGATGCGCTCGGCCTTGACCGTCACCGCAGGTGCGATAGGCTCTTGAACTATTTTTTCAAACTCCCAGTAACTCCGCACATCCTTGCCGTCAACAGATTTAATTCGGTCGCCGGGACGCAGCCCCGTTTTTGCAAGCAGCTCATTAGCATCGGAAACCCTTGCAACAATCAAACTCTGTGGTAGAACGATACCGAACTCTTTTATTTCACCCCCCGGTTTTTGTTCAGACACAATTGCATAATCTTCAATACTCCCATCTTCATGCCTGACCTTTAACGCAACCTCTTCGTTCCTGCCCGACAGCGCCGCTGCTACTGCAATATCGTAATAATCCAGGTCCCTGTTATTACCCGATATCCCAATTATTTCGTCACCTCCTGCCAGCCCCGCACGAGCAGCGGGCGAATCCGGCACCACCCCACCGACTACCGCAGGCACTCGATTTATGCCGATTAGAAAAACTATCATAAAAACTATAAGGGCGCCGATAGCATTAAAAACAACCCCTGCTGTTATAACAGCCAAACGGGCGCCAACCGACTTATTGGCAAACGAACGTGGGTCAGCGCTGGTCTTAATCGGGCCGATATCTTCCTGGCCGAGCATCTTGACAAAACCGCCGAATGGAATAGCCCCAACGCGATATTCAGTCTCGCTGGGCTGCCTGCCTTTTCTGCCGATAGTAAAACTCAACCCACCGTCGCTGGATTCCTCATCTTGGGAGAAAAGCCTGGGCAAAATACGAATACGCCAGCCCCTCTCGGTTCTCAAAACGCCGACTAGCGTAGGCGGAAAGCCGATTGAAAAGGCCTCGACCTTTATCCCGCAGAGCTTGGCTAAAATGAAATGCCCGAATTCGTGAATTAAAATAAACGCCCCGCAACCAAGTGCAACAAGAAGAAAATTGCCAAAAACGCTGATGTTCCGGGCTGCTAAATAAATAATCGCCGCTAAAACAGCTATCCACAAAATCGCATTAAAATACTTCCCAAATAAACCTTTTGCTTTAGACATTAAACGGTTCCTACCTAAATAATAAATCAGATTATAAGTCCATAATTTGTCCGTTACGCTCTTATGCTCTCGTGCTCTTGCGCTCTTTGTTCGACCTCTTTCCTCGCCCACGCATCCGCTTCAAGAAGTTCTTCGAGTGATACACGCTTCTTCACATTATGCTTATTCAGACAGTGTTCGATGAGTCTGATTATACCGGCAAATTTGATTCTGCCCGCTAAAAACTCCCCCACCGCCGCCTCATTCGCAGCGTTAAAAACAACCGCAGCCGTGCCACCTGTTCGCGCAACCTCAAAACCTAATGACAGCGCACGAAACGTCTCTACATTGGGCCTCTCAAACGTAAGCTTACCTATTCTCTCAAGCTGCAGATGCTCGGCAAGACCGGCCACACGCACCGGATATGTCAAAGCATACTGAATCGGAAGACACATATCCGGCTTACCGAGCAGCGCTATCAACGAACCATCTACAAATTCAACAAGCGAATGAACTATCGATTCTGGATGAATCAAAATTTCTATCTTCTCGACCGGCATATCAAAAAGCCAGTGCGCCTCGATGACCTCAAGGGCTTTATTCATCATAGTCGCCGAGTCAACGGTGATTTTCGGCCCCATATCCCAGACAGGGTGCGAAAGTGCCTGCTCAAGCGTTACATTTTCGATTGTCTCCGGGCTCATCTTCCTGAACGGCCCCCCCGAAGATGTTAAAATGATTTTACTGACCTCCTCACGCGAACCCGCCTGCATAGCCTGGAAAATCGCTGAATGTTCACTATCCACCGGCAAAATAACACTCCCGCTCGCCTTTACAGTCCGGGTAAGCAGTTCACCTGCGATAACAAGTGGCTCTTTGTTCGCGATAGCGAGCGTCTTGCCCGCCTGCGCCGCCGAAAGAACCGCTGGCAGACCCGCCGCTCCGACAACCGCCGTAAGAACAATATCAACCTCCTCAAGTTGCGCAATCTCTGCCAGGCCCTCCGGCCCGGCTAAAACCTCAACATCCAAATCATTGACTAATTCACGAAGCTGCTCTGCAAAATCAGCGTTTGTGATTGCTGCAAATCTCGGTTTATATCGCCTCACCTGCTTGGCCAATAGCTCTACACTGCTGTGAGCGCTCAGCGCAACAACTTCATACCCGGCCCCTAGCGCATCAATTACTCGCAGCGCATTCTTGCCAATTGAACCCGTTGAACCCAAAATCGCGATACGTTTAGCCATTACTTGATATTATGCTGCCGGCCCCCTAATGTCAAGACTTGTCCGCCTCCGGCGGAAATCAGTTATGTCAAGCCATGGATAACAACCGACTTCTCCAGAAACTGCCGCCGTGAACAAAATGAAATCACAAGCGCAATCGAAGGAATGTTATGTATATCACGATTTACTACTCGTGTCGAAGTGCAACTATGGGGTCCACTTTAGCAGCTCGCACCGCAGGATACAAACCGAAGATAATCCCAACGCCAAAACTTATCACCAGTGGCAGCACAATGCTCTCCACCGTAATGACCGTCGGCATGCCCGCAAAATATGTTATTAAAAATGGTACCAGAATCCCCAGCCCGATACCAATAAGGCCCCCGATTATTGAAAGTACAACCGTCTCTATTAGGAACTGACTGATAATCTGTCTTCGCTTGGCGCCGATGGCGCGCCGAATCCCTATCTCACGCGTCCGCTCTGTTACCGATGCCAGCATAATATTCATAATTCCGATGCCGCCCACCAGCAGGCTTATACCTGCTATCGAACCTAACACAATATTAAACGTCCGCTTCGTTGCCTCGGCCTGACGCAGCAAAGCCAGCGGCACGCTTACAAGGTAATCTTTCTTTTTGTGGAAACGCTTTAGCATATCTTCAATCCCCTTCGAGGTAGGTTCGACATCTTCAATCGAATTGACCTGCACAATCATCTGGTGCAGTTCCACCATTTCCCGTTCCTGTGTGCCGGATGTCATTCTCACAATTATATCGCCGAAATACGAATGCGCAACATTGATGGGGATATAAGCGTCCACTTCCTGGTCGGGTATTTGAATGTTACCGGCCTGACCGCTTTCGCTTTTGACAATGCCGACGATTTCAAAACGGTCGCCGCCTATTTTAAGAGATTGACCGATTGTATTTTCAGTAGCCAGAAGTTTTCTGGCTCCGAATTCCGTCAGTACCGCCGCTGGCGAATGCTCATTATCATCGGAATTTATCAGAACCCGGCCGGCTATAACAGGCCTCTGCACCAAGTCAAACCATGTCGGCGTTGTCCCAACTATACGCAGCTCCAGTGCTCTCTCTCCTAAACGCCCCTCTTTACGTATCAGCTTCACAGGAGCTGTTTGTCTTATGGTCTTAAAAGTTTCAGCCACCCTCGTATAGTCCTCGTATGTCAGCCCGTAGATGCCCATATGAGAATGGGTCGTGCTTGTCGATTCTTCCTCAATCGATTTAATCGAATTGATAATTATATTATTGCTGCCAAGTTTACGAATCTGGTCCATCGCTTCTTTACTCGCCCCTTCCCCAACCGACAGCATTGCCACTACGCTGCCTACCCCGAAGATTATACCCAGCGTCGTAAGAAAAGAACGAAGCTTGTGTAAAAGCAGGTCTTCCATACCAATCAGAATGTTACGGACAAGCTTGATTTGTTTCATCAGTCTCCCCCCTCAACACGGTCCACCAGACCATCGAGCATGTGGAGCCGCTGCCTTGCGTACGCCGCAACATCCATCTCGTGCGTAACCATAATTATCGTCTTGCCCTGCTCATTTAACTCTGTCAGCAGCGCGAGAATCTCTTTCCCCGTCGCCGTATCAAGATTACCTGTGGGCTCATCCGCAAAAATAATCTGCGGGTCGTTCGCCAGCGCCCTCGCTACTGCTACTCGCTGCATCTGACCGCCGGACAGCTCCGACGGACGATGGTGCAGGCGTTCCGTGAGCCCGACCTTCTCGGCAAGTTCCTTCGCTCGCACAGCGCTGTGGTGAGCCTCCCATCCTAAATAGTAAAGCGGCAGTTCGATGTTCCTTTGGACCGTCAATTGCGGTATGAGATTAAAACTCTGAAAAACAAAACCAAGATGCCGCAGCCGCATCTCGCTGAGCGAATCGTCATCAAGGGTGCTCACATCCCGCCCTTCGAGAATATATCGACCAGAGCTTAAACGGTCTAAGCAGCCGAGGACATTCATCATCGTGCTTTTACCAGAGCCGCTCGGGCCCATAATCGCCCAGAAACTGCCGCGTTTGAATGATAACGTTAAACCCCCAAGGGCCTTCACTTCGCTGCTGCCCATCTGGTAAATCTTCCGAGCATTTTCCAGCTGGATTATCTCGGCGTTGGAATTGGATTCCGCCTCACGTGTCATTCACCTTCCCCGGCTTGCTGTTGCTGTTGGCGCCTCTCCCGCATCTTTTGTTTCTCTTCCTCAGTCATATTCGAAAACCTCTCCCGCATCTTCGCCCTCTCTTCTTCAGACATATTTGCAAATCTATCTCGCTTCCTTTGCCCCTGTTCGCCGGTAGGCTGCATTTCACCCTGCGGACGCCCCTGTCCAATCCCCTTAGTATTCGGCTCTCCTGCCCCGCCTTCCCTGACAACTGGCCGTGCCCTCTGCTCTGTGCCGGCTTCGGCTGCAACTGGCCTGCTCACTGCTCCTGACCCTTGTTGTTCTACAGTAGCAGGCGCAAGCGGCGGCGTAAGCAGCACCACCTCTCCCGTCTGCAAACCCTTAATGATTCTTATCATCCGGTTATTGTCCAGACCTATTTCAACCTTGCGAGGCTCAAATTCTCCGCCGTTCTGAA
>JBAPXT010000268.1:0-19777 GCA_049284355.1 Sedimentisphaerales bacterium | reverse complement strand
GGTATAAAGTCATGACCCTCATCCTTTTTTGAACCCCGTCGTATTCCAAAATGCGCTACAAGTTTCCCTTCATGAAAGATTTGAGCAAAGTCATGTTTTTCTTTACTAATTAGCGTAGCTTTAAGCTTGCTCGCGATTTTCTCAGCTAACTCTTTTGTTATTACCGCCACTTTAAATCCTTGATAGAAATTCTTTAAGCACCGCTTTTTGCTGTAGTGGACCAGGCCCCAGTTTTTCATCCTCTATCTCGTTCAGGATATCGAAAGTTTCTATTAATAAATCTTTTAGATTTAGCACAGATTCCTCTGGGGTATCTCCGCCAGTACCCAAATTTGCATCAAAGAAAGATGCTATATATTGTCCTTCAAGAAATTTTACCACTATGTGAAATGGCTTGAGAATTTTATAAGGCTTGGGTGCAAAAGATTCAATCGGAACAATTATCGGTGTGTTTCTTTCCAAACGGTCACATCGATTCTTCAGAAGAAGAATTTCTCTCTCTAATCCTTCTATCCTAGCAATTTGGTGCCAATTTTGGAACAGTTGCTCTCGAAATTTATCCGTCAATTCTTCTAACGCTGCCAGATTTGTTGAAACATAGGCCATCCCTTTCCAATGCGTTTCTTGTGCACACTCCGATGGGTCGGCCCATAAACGGGTTGGTTCTGTATAACTTTCAGGGTATCTTCGGCAAATTTCCATAAGGTCAGGTATCTTATCTTCTTCCAAGCACAAATATCGAAAGCTGTTCATTCATCCAATCCCAGGATTCTATTATATATCTATCGGAAACCGTTGCTACTCTCTCACCTTTCATCCACACGTGTACAATTATAGGTTCTTTTTCTTTGTGAATATTCCACTTTATCTGTTGAAGTGGGGCGCCAGTAAAAGATACTTCTGCGCCAGTAAGCTGCATCGAAATATCTGCGGATTTCTGTTCAGCATATAGAGACCTAATGGTTCCTTTTTCTGGTAGATCAGAAAAAGGAATATCAAAACATGCCTCAACATGACAATCTATTTCTACGCCTGAAACACTATCAATAGTTTCAAATATTTTATCTTCTTTACATGTAACTTGAGGTTCTTTTCCTTTGGGGAAAAATTTTGAAAGGGCGCAATCAACATGTAAGTAGGTTTCCTTTTTTCCTTTTATCCAAGCTCTTACAAAGGCAGTACCGGCAGATGTGTCGTATTTTGCTACGGGTGGCGTTTTCGGGTTTTTTTCTGGGATTTTAGCTGTAAGATTCTTGATCTCACCGCAAACTGTCAGAATTAAACCATACTTATTCTCAAATTTTGGTAGTTCTACCACCATATTTACTCCCGAGAAACCAAAGATTTCTTGTGTTTTCTTAAGTAATCTTCGTCAAGAAGCACGCTTGAGTCAAGAAAAAACCATTTCTTATTTGGTAGGGTTAAAAACCTATCTTACTGATAACCTCGGCGCATCTTTCACAAATGTCGGGGAATTTGGTGTTCTTGCCGACACTCGGCCAATAGTTCCAGCATCGCTGGCATTTGGCGTGCGTACTTTTTTGAGCTACGACCTCGATTTGGCCTTCGCGTTTTTCAAGGTTTACCTCGCTTACAATGCATAGGGCGGCGAAGTTTTTAAGGCCGAACTGCTCAATCGCAGCGGCATAATCACCACCACATCGAAGGGTAACACTCGATTCTTGGTTACTACCGATAATCTTATTTTTACGCAGTGGCTCAAGTGCTTTTAAAACCTCATCTCGAAGAAACATCAGCTTTTGCCATTTTGGGTCTTCAGGAGTTGGGTTAGGTTTGGGCAGAATAGCCAAGTGAATACTTTCAACATTCTGCGATTTATGTTGGATTACAGACCATGTTTCCTCGGTTGTGTGGACGAGAATCGGAGTAAGCAGGAGCATGAGAGAATCAAGGATTTTGTAAAGGGCGGTCTGGCAGCTCCGGCGCGATAAGCTATCGGCGGCGTCGCAATATAGGCGGTCCTTGAGCAAATCCATATAGATACTGCTCATCTCGACCGTGCAGAAATTGTAGATAAGAGAAAACGCAACGTGAAAGTTAAATTCCTCGTATGCTAACCTAACATCGAAGATAAGGTTTTGCAATTGCTGCATCGCCCATTTGTCGATTTCAAACATATCGTTGTAGGGTACGCTCATTTGGTTCGGGTTGAAATCGTCGATATTGCCGAGCAGATATCTTAGTGTATTCCTGATTTTCCTGTAGGCATCCTGTATCCGTCCGATTAGCTCATCGTTGCAACGTATATCTTCCTGATAATTTACGCTTGCTACCCACAGCCGGAGGATGTCGGAACCATATTTTTTCACCTCATCCTGGGCGTTAACGTAATTACCCAGCGACTTCGACTGCTTCATTCCCTTCTCGTCAACGGTAAAGCCGTGCGTTAAAACGCTTTTGAACGGCGATTTGCCGATTGCGCCAAGGGCGGGCAGAAGCGACAACTGAAACCATCCGCGGTGCTGGTCGGAGCCTTCGAGATATAAATCTACCGGCACAGGCCAGCCCGCTTTCGAAGCTGCGCTGTACCAGCTGCAGCCGGATTCGAACCAGACATCGAAGATGTTTTCCTCCTTCTGCAAATCGTCGAAATCAAACCCCTTCGGCAGTTTGAAACCATCGCCGAGAATTTCACGGGGTGAATCGGTAAACCAGCAGTTAGAGCCTTTCTCTCTGATACGTTTAGCTACCGCCAGCACGGATTCTTTGCTCAATAGGGGTTTTCCTTCGGAGTTTACGAAAACAGGTATCGGCAATCCCCAGCTTCTTTGTCTGCTGATGCACCAGTCCGGCCGGGACTCGAGCATTCCTTCGATGCGTTTCTGGCCCCACGCAGGAATCCATTTTACATTGCCGACGCTTTCCATTGCCAAATCGCGCAGACTTTTGTCGGTAGGGGGGAGTTCTTTATCGACGCTGATAAACCACTGTTCCGTTGCTCTGAATATGACCGGCCCTTTGCTCCGCCAACAGTGCGGATAGCTGTGTGTGATTTCACTCTGGGCAAAGAGCAGTCCTTTCTCCTGCAAATCTTTATTTATGATAGTATCAACCTCTAAAACATTCCGTCCCCGCAGATGCTCAGGCACAGTATCATCATAACAGCCGTTGTCTAATACCGGCGAATATATTGCCAAGCCGTATTTCTGTCCCGACACATAGTCCTCAAGGCCGTGGCCCGGGGCAATATGAACAAGCCCTGTTCCATCTTCGGTGGTAACGTAATCAGCCAGAATGACCATATATGCATCTTTGTCTGTTGGATTCTTTTCCACAAACGGATGCAAATATCGCAACCCTTCAAGCTCACCACCCTTGACCGATTTATCGCTGACGCAGTACTCGCCCTCTTTTAATTCGCCTGCTGCGACCGCCGCTTCAAGTCGCTCAGTGCACAAGAGCGATATAAACTTATCTTTATTTTTCTCGTAGCTTATAGCTTTGTATTCGAGATTAGGATGAACCGCTATCGCAAGATTAGCTGCCAGCGTCCAAGGTGTTGTCGTCCAAATCATAAAGCAAACCTTTGCTTTTTTGGTTTCACTGTCTTTAACCAGACCAAGCTCAACTAATCGCCCAATGCTCTCTTTCGCAACCGGGAAATTCACAAAGATACTCGGGGACGAAATGTCTTTATATTCCAGTTCAGCCTCTGCCAGTGCCGTCTCGCACTCAATCGACCAGTGAATAGGCTTTAACTGTTTATAAACCAATCCCTTATCAACCAGCTCAGCGAATACTTCTAAAATCCCAGCTTCATACGCCGGGATAAACGTAAGATAGGGATTTTCAAAATCGCCGAACACTCCCAATTCCTGAAACTGCCTGCTTTGGATTTTGACATATTTGCTTGCATATTGTTTGCAGAGCTTGCGGATTTCGAGCTTGTCCATATTTTTGGCCTTTTCGCCAAGCTCGGCAAAGACCTTTGCCTCAATTGGCAGGCCGTGACAATCCCAGCCCGGTATATAAGGAGCGTCGAAGCCCGTCATAGTCTTGAACTTGACGACAAAATCCTTGAGGACCTTATTTATAACGTGCCCCATATGAATATCACCGTTTGCGTATGGCGGACCATCATGCAACGTGTATAAAGGGGCACCATGCCGGGCCTGTCTTATCATGGCGTAAATATTTTTCTTCGCCCATTCCTTGCGCAATTGCGGCTCACGCTGAGTCAGATTGGCCTTCATCGCAAAGCTGGTCTGCGGCAGATTAATGGTCTTACTATAGTTTTTTTTCTCTTCGCTCATAAAATTCCCGGCAAATTTATCCGCCTTAGGCGGATTAAAACAAGACATCGTAGTTTTTATTTATATACCTGTCAAGGAAAGCCTTTAAAGCAAACAAGCCAACAAAAAAGCCTTCCAGAATTTTTGATCCTGGAAGGCTTTTATAGTCGTTAAAAAGAGCCTTTCAGGGCGCTGCACCTATGATAATAATGGCGATAATGATAGCGATGCAGATAATCTTGTTGCTGCCCGAAAAGCTCGAAACGGTTTTTTGCATAGCGTTAGTCATAGTATTTACCTTATATCAAATATTTCGGCATTAGTCAAGCAGAAGTTAAACCGGATTTGACTTGCCAAACAACAATATTTTAATAGAATCTGGGTAACTTTGCAAAGAAAGGAGAAACAAGTATGAAACCAGCCAAAACCATTACGGTAATATTTCTGCTGCTTGTTTCAATAATACATTTAATAAGGCTAATCCTGCAATGGAAGGTAACAGTTAATGCCGCCGAGATTCCATTGTGGATGAGCGCTGTAGCATGCATATTCACCGCTGTATTGGCAGTCTGGCTATTGCGGGAAAATAAAAAGTAAAAAGAAAATACCGATTTTGCCGCCACAGCCATTCAGGGCTTTTTTCTTGAAGCTCCTCTGAAAGGGGGTATATTCATTCTGTTATGGCTAAGACTCTTTACATAATTGACGGCCACGCACACATCTATGCCGCTTACTATGCACCGATGCGCGAGCTGACCAGCCCATCCGGCGAGCCAACCCAAGCCACATATATTTTTACAACCGCTATATGCGGCCTCATCCAGCGCCAAAAACCGGATATGCTTGTTGTGGCAATGGACAGCAAGACCCCGACTTTCAGGACCAAAATTTACTCCGAGTATAAGGCCCATCGTCCCCCTATGCCGGATGATATGCCTGCACAAATAGACCGAATTGAGCAAATTCTCTATGCAATGGAAATCCCAGTCCTCCGCGTTGATGGCTTCGAAGCCGATGATGTAATCGGAACAATTGCAAAGAAGGCTTCTAAAGACGGTATTGACACATACATTTGTGCGAAAGACAAGGATATGTATCAGCTTGTCGATGACCATATCTATATCTTCGATATAAAAAAAGGCGAAATTCTTGATGATGATACGCTTTACGAGAAATACAAAATTAAGCCTGAACATTTTATCGATGTTCTTGCGCTGCAGGGTGATGTCTCCGATAACGTTCCGGGCGTCCCACTTATTGGCGAAATGAATGCAATCAAACTGATACAACAGTTCGGCTCTCTCGATAATTTATATAAAAACGTTGATAAAATTGAAGGAAAAAAGGGGGAAAACCTACGTAATTTTAAAGAACAGGCCTATCTGAGCAAAAAACTCGTCGTAATCAATACCCAGGCGCCGATTAAAGTCGATTATCAAAAATACGAACTGAAAGAACCCGATAAAGAAAAACTTGTTGCACTCTTCTCTGAGCTCGGTTTCAATCGCCTGCTTACACAGTTGGGGTTGGTGGCTTCTTCTGATGTTCAACCACCCGATCTGCCCTCAGCGGTTCAAGTAGTTACTGACAGCTTCACAGAACCAGCTTCGAGCAAAACAATCAGTCACGATTACCAGTTGATAGATACACAGGAGAAGTTCGACAGTTTCATAGCTGAGCTAAAAAAGCAAAAGTTATTTGCTGTTGATACTGAAACCACATCCATTAACGCTATGCGAGCTGAGCTTGTCGGTATCAGTTTTTCCTGGCAGCCGCATAAAGCATATTACCTGTCTGTAAGAGCCCCGTTGGGCCAAAAGCATCTCGACACAAATATGCTCCGCCGAAGACTCGCGCCAATACTGGCGGACGAAACCGCTAAAAAAATCGGCCAGAACATAAAATATGACTTACTTGTCCTGAAAAATGCCGAAATGCCCGTAAAAGGTGTTTACTTTGATACGATGGTCGCCTCTTATTGTCTTGACCCGCTGCGCAGCAGCCATTCGATGGATAATATGGCCGCCGATTTCCTAAATTACCGCTGTATCCCGATCTCGGCGCTTATCGGTAAAGGCAAAAATCAGCTCACATTTGATATGGTCGACACAGCTGCAGCCTGCGAATACTCCGCCGAGGATGCTGACATAACTTTTCAGCTTTACGACTATCTGAAGAGCCGGCTCGAAAAAAACCCGCCAATAAAGAAACTGTTTGAAGAAGTGGAAATGCCCCTGGTCTCTGTCCTGATGGCTATGGAATACAACGGCGTGTCCCTCAACACTAAGCTGCTGAAAAAAATGTCTGGCGAACTTGCCGCGACGCTTAAGACACTGACTGACCGTATTTACGAATGCGCCGGCACCGGCTTCAACATCGATTCTCCAAAACAGCTTGCTGAGGTCCTCTTTGACAGACTTGGTCTTGATTCTATCAGGATTGGCAAAGCCGGCCGCAGCACAGACGCCGCCGTTCTCGAACAGCTTTCCGACCAGCATCCTGTTATTGAGCTGATTCTTCAGTACCGTCAGATAAGCAAATTGCAGAACACCTACGTCGATAAGCTAGGTCAGCTGATTAATCCCCGCACTGGTCGCGTCCACGCCTCCTTCAACCAGACTATAACCGCAACTGGACGTCTTAGTTCCAGCGACCCCAATTTACAAAATATCCCCATCCGAACCGAGCTTGGCAGTAAAATTCGCTCCGCCTTTGTTCCGGAAAGCAAAACCGGCTGTATTCTCAGCGCAGACTATTCCCAAATCGAATTGCGCCTGCTGGCGCATTTTTCAAAAGACCGTGCCCTGATGGCTGCTTTTGCCGCCGACCAGGACATTCACCGTTTTGTTGCCTCCCAGATTCACGGTGTGCCGATTGATGAGGTAACCGATGAAATGCGCTCAAACTGCAAAGCGGTCAATTTCGGCATAATTTACGGCCAAGGTGCATTTGGACTGTCCTGCTCGATAGGAATAAGCCAGGCCAAGGCGAAAAAATTCATTGATGAGTATTTCGCCCGTTACAGCTCAATCCGCAAATTTATGGATAGCGTAATTGACGCAGCTAAACGCACCGGTTCTTCCGAAACTATTTTGCACCGACGCAGGAAAATCCCGGACCTAGCCGGCAAAAATGTCGGTAAGCGTGCGCAGGCCCAGCGATTCGCAGTCAATACCGTGATTCAGGGTTCAGCCGCAGATTTAATAAAAGTCGCTATGATAAACATCCAGCGAAAAATCGAAGCCGATTCTCTTCCGGTAAAACTGATTTTGCAAATCCACGATGAGCTTGTTTTCGAGCTTCCCGCCAACGAGGCCGAGGAGCACGCAAAGTGGATTCGGCATGAGATGACCACCGCTTTGAAACTTGATGTTCCCCTGAAAGTTGATATAAGTTACGGCCCAAGCTGGTTGGGGCGGTAAATAGCAATATCGGTTGCATTATGGGATTTGGATAGGACCGATTATCTTGCAATCTAACGGCTTTATTAAATCGGTCAGTTTCTTCACCTCGGACGTATCTTTAATGCAGATAAAAGCGGCCTGGGCCGCCGATATGATTTGTTTGCGGTCGGGGCTGCTGACTATAGACGGTGCGTTTATTAGTATAAAATCAAACTTGTCCTCGGCCTTTTCCACTATTTCCATTATATTCATCTGTTTCGATTGGGAAAAATTGTGCCCGGGCCAGACCCACAGATTCTCAATCTCAGTTTGAACCGCCATGTTACGCAAATCGCTTTGCTCTGCATCAAGCCCAAACGCCTTGGCAACAGCATCTCGCTTAAGGTCAACGTCTATAAGCAAACAGCGTTCCTTCTCTTTGGTCAGCCCAATAGCTATATTAACCGGTATTGTTACCGGTAGTGTCCCCGCCTCAGTTGAGGCAAACAGGATGCTTTTATATTTTTTCTTGACTTGTTTTATCCGTTTGATAACAGATTCGTAATCACCTTCAGGTAATTTATCGCTGGCTTCTTTATCATCTGTGAGATTAACGTTGATGACTTTCTTGGACCTTCGCCTTTTCAGTATTATTAGAATCAGCACAAATACTACAATTGCAATTACGCCGGCGACAATGCATAAGATGACCCCTTGATTTTGCGATATTCCTAATTTTAGCAGGATTCTCTTTAGAATACTACCCATAGGTATCTTTCTTAGCATATAGCATTTTCTATCCGCTATCTGCTATTCGCTGGAATAATCCCCCCGACACAACCTTTTAATATCCCTTGCCACAATCTCTGCGATTATCCTTTCTTGCTCTGATAATAACGGTTTTGGCTGTTCAATAATATGGTCGTCTATCTGGGCCTCTGGCTTTAATCTTTGGGCTTCGGTTTTTTGGCCTGGGGCCTTTCTTCTTATCGCGGTAATCTTTCGCTGCTCGGCCATAATCTCTTCAGCCAGGTCAAAACTCGGAATTTCGCCCTTTTCCTGCCCCTTAGGGGCCTGTAGTGTTTCTACCTCTTCTTTTTTATTCATGCTCACCGCCGGCCTCAGCAGGGGGGCTGTCCCTTTACCTGCGGCGGAGCCAGCAGGTATTGTTTCTATCGGTATAGCTGTCGAGTTTGTGTCCTTATGAGTTGATAGTTCTGCTGCATCAGACGATGGAGTTGTTTCTCTGGTTCTGTCTTGTGTAGCCGGGTTTTTGGGGGTAGTGTTGTTGTGCAGCGGTGTTATATCGCGTGCGCGGAGAATATCTACTTTGCATTGCAGGATATCAGCGTCAAATTGTTCATTGTTTCCGGTCTTATTCACCGCTATAACCTCCTCTGATGTTATATTAGTTTAACAGAACTGCCGCCCTTAATCAAGACTAAATTGCAGCAGTGCCCCCCGGCGACTGGTTATTGTGAGCGAGCGACTTTTAGCTTGCTTGAGCAGGCCCTATTGAAAATTGTGTGAAATCACCCAGGCTGAATTGTTCTATTAGTGAACGGACATCATCGATGGTAACAGCTTTTATAGCGTTAACATCGTCTTCGATGGTGCGATACCGCTGTAAATATATCCAGTTGGCGCCAAGAGCGTTTAATCGCCCCATTGGCAGTTCATTTTCAAGGACTAGCTTGCTGAGAATCTTGTTTTTCGCCTTTCTTAACTCGTCTTCATTTATGCCGCTTTCAAAAAGACCGTGAAAAATATCCTCGACTATTCCAAGCACCGTGGAGACCTTTTCTTTACCGCAGCAAATGAGGTTGCAAAACACACCTAAGCCATCCATAGAGCTGAATTGAGTGACCGCAACCTCCGCTAACGCCTTGTCCACCAGCTCCCAATAAAATCGAGACCCCACACTATCTCCGAGGATAACTCCTAAAAGCGCAGCTGCGAATCTGCCTTCGTCCTGCGCGCTTGGTGCAGCAGACATAAGGCATATATGCTCACGAGCCAAATTCGGCTTTTCAACTCGTTCTTTCTTTTTACCCACCGGCGCCTTCGACAGTTTTCTTCCAACCTGCTGACTTTGCCATTTACCGCATAATGCTTCCACAGTTGAGCATATTTGGTCCCAGTCAAAATTGCCTGCGCAGGCAAATACCATGTTATTCGGTGCGTAGCGGCTGGTAAAATACTCCCGCATCTGCCCGGCGGTCAGGCCGTCTATACTCTCCTCACTGCCCAGAACGCTGTTACCGCAGGGGTGGTCTTCAAAATACAAACTTTGACATTTATCCATAACATCGAAACTTGGGGTGTCCCTGTACATTGCAATTTCTTCTTTGATTACGTTCTTTTCCATATTGAAGTCTTCATCTCGAAGTGCAGGTCTCATCAGTTCTATCCATAGTTTTGTCACCTGCTCTAAATATTCCGGAAGAACAGCGGCATAATATACCGTGTTTTCCCAGCTTGTGCCGGCGTTGAACTCCGCACCTGTCCTGTCGAACGCCTCGTTAACTTCGAATGTGCTTAGCTTTTCAGTGCCTTTGAACAGCATATGCTCCAGGAAATGCGACACGCCGTTTACCTGTTTTGTCTCGTCTCTGGAGCCGGTTTTGACGAAGAAGCCCACCGCCGCCGACTTGGCGGATTTATTGACCTCGCCGATAACAGCCAGCCCATTTGCCAGTTTCTTTTTCTTAAATTCCATATTTCGCTTTGCTTAACTTTTATCCGCCGAAGGCGGACGAACTTCCTTCGGGCCGATTGTGACCACCGTAAAGTCTTTGAACTTATTATTTCTCAGAAATCCCAGAACCGAATCAACCGTTGTTTGTTCGATTTTGTTTTTAATCTCATCTAAGCTTCGAACTCTGCCGAGTATATAGTAATCGCCTCCAGTCCCGGCTGCTCTGCTGCCGGACGATTCGCTTTGCAGAACCAGCGCACTTTTAAGCCCGGCTTTGGCTCGTTCGATTTCTTCTTCGCTGATTCCGTCACCGAGCCGGTTGAACTCAGTCATTATCACATCAAGCGTCTCCTGGGCTTTATCCGGCGTTGTTCCTGCATAGCACATTATACCGGCTGCCTCTTTAAGACTGTGATATGAAGCTCCGATTGCGTAGCAAAGGCCTCGCTTTTCCCTTACCTCGGTAAATAATCTGGCGCTCATCCCCCCTGAAAGAACTGATACCGCGACTCTGGCATTGTAGTAGTCTTCATCGGTTGGCTTGACCGTCTCGGTCATCAGGCCGATATGCACTTGCGCACCGTCATTATGTAGATGCGTATATTTGCCTGCTTTGGAGCTAGGTTTAACAGGTTCGAGGTGCTTCTGTTGGTTAGTCTCAAATAGATTTTCCATTTGCGCAACAATAGCATCGAAGTCATATTTGCCCGCAAATGCAAAAATTGTCTGCGACAGATTAAAATTGTTCTTTATGATTTGTTTTGATATCTGGGCCGTCAGGGTTTTTAGTTCTGCGATTTCGCCTAAAGCGCTGCGCCCCAAAGGACTCGGATAGAACTGCTCTCGCAGCTTTAACATAACTTTATGCCGGGGGTCGTCATCCAAAGCACGCACCCCATCGATTGCCAGTTGCCTGACCAGCTCAAACTGGTCTTTTTTCAGGCCGGCCCGTAGTATTATGTCAGCATACAATTCTATCGCCTCGGCCAGGTTCCCCATTTCCAGAGCGGCCCCGATGGTTATATGAGAGCTGCCGACCGAGATGGCGCGATGCAGCCCAAGACCGTCAAGTGCGTCACCGAGTTCTCTGTTATTTTTGCCACCCGCACCTCTGAAAATCCAGTCGGCTATGACAGTTCCAGCCCCGCAGCAGCCGTCCGGAACTCGCGCCGCTCCCCCCGGCAGCATAAAATCGAACGCCACCGACTCCACAGCTTCCATCGGCTCGCCGAGAATAACCATCCCGTTCTTTAAGACATATCTATCGAGTTTTTCTGCCATCGTCAGCTCTTGCAAATTACACAAAAGAAGCAATGATTCTACCAATAAAAAAGATCTTTTCAAAGAAGTGTTCAAAAAATTTGTACGTTAATGAATATCCAGAGCCTTTATCTGGTCCATTAAATTACCGTAGATGTAGCCAACAAGATAGGAACACAAAACAGTAAGTGCAATAACAAGAATTGTGACGATGAGCTTGGTAATTATGCTATAACGCGGGTTGAACCATACCATCGGCAGGGCCAGTGGGCCCAGACATAGCAGAGCAATTACAACGGCGGATGTGGAAAAATACCATTTCGCTTTAGGTTTGCTGTTCTTTTCGAGAAACTCGCCGCAGAAGCGGCACTTCACCGCCTCATCCTGAATTTCCTCTGCACAAAAAGGGCACTTCTTCATAACTCTATTACGCTACCGCAGCGGTTTCCTCGTCAACATGGTCGAACCTGACGCTTATTTTCTTGCTCACACCACGCGTCTGCATCGTTATCCCGACCAGCACGTCCGCAATGCTCATCGTGCGCTTGGCGTGGGTAATTACTATGAACTGCGAGTCCTTTTGAAATTCCCGCACCAGCAGATTGAAACGCTCATTGTTTGCCTCATCCAATGCTGCATCAATTTCGTCGAGGAAGCAGAACGGGGACGGCTTTGTCTTAAAAACTGCAAATAGCAGCGCAATTGCTGTCATCGTCTTTTCGCCGCCGCTTAGCAATGATATATTCATTGTTTCTTTGCCGGGCGGCCGGGCAATTATTTCTATCCCTGCTTCGAGTATATCTTCAGTATCATCAAGTACCATATCGGCTTTGCCGCCGCCGAACATCCTGCGGAAAATCTGCTGGAAGTTGACCCTGATTTCTTCAAATGTCTCCCTGAATTTCTCTCTGCTTTGCTTGTTAAGACGGCTTATCAATTGCTGTAGCTGGGCTTTGCTCTTGTTCAAATCTTCGACCTGACCGCTTAAAAAACCGTTTCGTTTTTCCAGCTCTTCCTGCTCGGTTATTGCATCCACATTTACATTGCCGAGGCGTTCAATTTTGCCGCGAAGTTCAGCTATTTCTTCTCTTACCTTGTCCCAATCAACCTGGCTTTCCTTGTAATTCTCGTAGGCCTTGGCCAAATCAATCTGCAGTTCATCTCGCACTCTTTCAACAAGCCCCTGCTCCTTTACCTCTAACTGGCTCAACTCTATTTTAAGCTCACTTATGGCGGACTCAATCCCGCTTTGCTCACTCCTTTTCTGGCGAATTAATTGTTCTGTTTGTTTTTGCTCTTCGAGCAGCTTTTCGATTTTCTCCTGAAGTCCGGCGGAGGCGGATTGGTTCTTTTCTTTTTCAACAAACAATTCCGACACCGCTGCTTCGCAGTTGAGAATGTCCCTCTGGGCTTCCTGGGATTGTTCGCTGCAGCTTTGTATTTCTGTTTGCGCCGTCTCCGTAACTGTTTGGTTTTCCTGCATCTGGCTTTGCAGACTTGCAATTGTTTGCTTCAATGCTTTGGTTTGTTCGGTAATCTGCCCCAGAGCAACCCTCAAATCCGCAAATTCGCTTGTTTGTCTCTGTTGTTCAGCCTTTCGTTCGGCGTGTTTTGCCTCAAGTTCTTCTATGCGGTTCGTCCGCTGGCTGTTTACCGCCTCCAGTTCCTGCAATTTCTGCTTCGAGTCATATTCCTTCTGTACCGATTGAGCAATTTGTGCCTCCAGCAGGTCGATTTCGCCGGTTATCAACGGTTGTTCTTCGCTTAATCGCCTTATATTTTGCTCATAAACCGTCAGCTTTGAGCTTACCTGCATCTTCTCTATATTCGCTTCATAAATAGCAGTCCGCAGTTCTTTACACAATTTAGTCAAATGTTCGTTTGTGTGGTTGTTTTTCTCAATTTGCCCTTCAATCTCTGCAATTTCCGCTGTAATATTGGCAATGGTCTCCTGCAGTTGGCGAAGTCGGCTCTTTCGTGATATCAAGCCTGTGGCTAAGCCGCCTGTTGTTTTCCCCAAAGGCCCGAGTTTTATCGCCCCATCGGCGCCTAAAAATTCGCCCTTTAGAGTAACGAACTTATAATCCTCCCCGATTTTTTCAGCCAGTTCAATTGCCGCATCAATCGAATCAACAACTATCGTTTTACCTAACAGTTTCCAGACCAACGGTGCGTATTTGCTCTCGCTTCTTGCAAACTCAGCAAGCCTTCCCCTTACGTGCTGGAATTTCGACAAATCCTTTTTGTCCACGAACGGTTCTATTTTATCTGCGCATATGAAATTCACTCTGCCTTCGAGTTTTTCAATTGTTTCTTTATCGGCCATCAGTTTGCTTGTGCTGTTGGTCACCAGTGCATCGGTTTTGCCTTCAAGCGCTGCCTCAACAGCATTTGCATATTCTACGTCAGCCGCTATTGCCTCTGCCAGTACTCCTTCCACATAATCGAATTTAGACCGGCTTGCCAGAATACTTTTAACCGCGTTATTGAGACCTTCACGTCTTGTCTCCATATCTGTTAATATCGACAGTTCGCTGTTCAGAGCGCTTCGCACCTCTTTGCTCTGCGCCAATTGCTTGTTCTTTGTTGCAATTAGGCCGTCGATTTCTTCTGCTTCTTTGTGTTTGCAGTCCAGACTTTGCTGTAATTCGTTCAGGACCTTCTCGATATCGCTCAGCCGGGCGCTGTGTTGTGCCTTTTCGGTTAAGAGTTTTTCAAGTTCGGCCCGGCTGATTTCTGCCCGACCGGACAGACGGTCTTTCTGGCTGGATAAATTGTTGCGATAAACACAGATGCTCTGCACTTCGTTATGGAGTTGTGCTGTCCTTCTGACTATATCGATAATGCCTGATTTTTCATCTTCCAAATCCGCATCGACAGAAGCGCATTCGGCGTCTATTTCCTGGATGGCTTTTTGAAGTTGCTCGGCATCTCGTTTTTTCTCCTCCAGTATTTTCTCGCCGTTTGCCAGCTCGACGCTGTATTGTCTCAAATCACCCTCAAAAAGATTTTTCTGCTCCTGCAGTTTTTCAATTCTTTCCTCTGTGTTTTCTTTCCTTTGCCGCAGTTCTGCGATTCGAGTTCGCAGGAATTCAATTCGCTGCAAATTCTGCTCGATTTTGCTTTGGACGGCGACCAGGCAGTTTCCCGTGCGGTTTAACTCGTTCTCTGTTTCTATTATCCTCTGGCCTAATTCGCTCATTAGAGCGTCATTTTTGGCTACCTCGGCAACAACACCGGCAAGCTGGTCTTCAAACCGCTCAAGGCCGTTTTTTTTCTCTTCGCTTTGGGCACGGTTTTTCGCATATTCAGCCAGCGAGTAATTCACCTGCAACTCTTTGAGTCTCCCGCAGTATTCCAGGTAGTTTCTCGCTTTGCCCGCCTGGAGTTTTATGCTTCGAAGCTGTTTTTGTACTTCGCTTAAAATATCCGCAAGTCGCAGCAGGTTTTGTTCTGTATACTCCAGTTTGCGGAGGGCCTCTTTTTTATGAGCTTTATATTTACTTATGCCTGCTGCTTCTTCAAATATGGCTCTTCTTTCTGTTTTCGAGGCATTTAATAGCTGCCCAACCTGTCCCTGCTCAATAATCGAGTAGGCCTTGACGCCTACGCCGGTGTCCATAAACAGTTCGCGAATGTCTTTTAGCCGGCAAATTTTGTTGTTTATACGGTATTCGCTTTCGCCGCTTTTATATATCCGCCGGGTAATCTGGACCTCGTCGGCGTCGACAGGTAATTGCCTGCTCCCCGTTCCGTTGGGATTTGAGATAAACAGACTTACTTCCGCTGTCCCTGCAGGTTTTCTGCTGCTGCTGCCGCCGAATATCACATCTGCCATTTGCTCGCTTCGGAGACTTTTGACGCTTTGTTCACCGAGTACCCACTTTACTGCATCGACGATATTACTCTTACCACAGCCGTTCGGCCCGACAATGCCGGTTATTGGCGAATCAAAGGTCAATTCTACCTTGTCGGCAAAGCTCTTAAATCCGTTAAGAATGATTTTTTCAAGTCTCATTTGTTACCCTGTCGTTAGTTTTCTGATATTGCGCAAAAAGTCCCTTCCTTTTGGGCCAATACGCAATATTACTATCGGCCGATGGCCTATTTTCTCTTGATAATTAGGTCGATTTTTGGCAGGGGACCGGCCCGAAACTCTGCGTCTACCGCTCCTTTGTCGCTCATCTGCTTCAAAAGGGCAATAGCTTCGGCGTACGAAACGTTTAACCCCCGATGTTCTTCATCCGTTTTTTTAAGCGGTTCCTCGCAGAGCGTTTGGATAATATCGCAGAGTTCAAATGAGCTTTTCAATTGAATTATTACATTGGGCCGCTTGGGGTGTTTGCGGATTATTGAAACATATTTTTGACCTGCTGGGGCATTTATTGTTATGCTGCCGTCTGCCGACTGGATAAAGATATTGTCGTGGCAGTATATTGGAGCACCGAACAGCACAATTCGGGGCTGACCGCTCCGGGATACAAAAATCCCCCTTTGTTCGGCTTGTGCAACTTGCTCAAGATAAAAATTACGACCAATCACCTTTTGCGTTACCGCAATGTCCTCTAATTTTCTTAAGTTTTCGTATGCAGCCAGTCTAATATTGAAATCGCTGTCTCGCAGCAATTTTCGCGATATCGCAACCGCATCGTTTCGGCGACCCGATGCAGTAATTGCATCCAAAGCCTCGATTCGAGAGGCTGAATCTTTATCTGATGCTATTTCTCGAAGGGCATTCAAACCCTCGTCGCTGCCCAGATTTAGCATACATCTGGCTGCTCCAAGACGCACTTGCTCCTGGGATGAATTCAGAAGAGCTGCCACCTTGCTGAGACTTTCATTCCCTATGGCCTCAAGAGCTGTCTCGGCTGCGTACTTGTCTTCAGAAACAGCAAGATTCTTGACGAATGTGTTTATTCTTTCTCTGGTGGCCTCCGGCGTCTCAGCAAGATACATTGCCTTGACTATCGATACGAATCTTTGTTTTTTGTATTCGGGTGGTGCATTCAGTTCAATCTGGCTTGGTGATACCGCTTTGGCTGTGCCGCTGCCAAATCGCCCGTTTAATTTGCTGCAAATAAGGCTTGCGATTTTATAATCCGGCCGACGAAGCCCTATGTTTACCCTGTACTCGTCGAGGACAGTGCCGCCGGCTAGGATATAGCCGCTTTTTTTATCTGTCTCGCCGGGACTTAGGGTATCTATAAAAACAGGCCCTTTCGCCGCAGCCAAAACTTTCATGGCTATACCGAACCCGCCTACAGGCTTAAGCTCAGCCCCATACAGCCACCCGCCTTCTAAAGAGGTTGTCTGTGTACCGGGCATGGCGACTACTTTTACATCGAAGTATTGGTTTTTCGCAACTGCTGTCGGCATAATACCTTGCACCACTACCACAGCCGTATCAAGACTGTTGATAAGCTCATCAGCGTTTACCTTTTCCCCAGCCAATTGCTGCAGGATATATTGTTTAAGGTATTCTCTAATCTGGGCCGGACATTCCGAAGAGCCTGTTCCGCTTAATCCGCCCACCAGCCCGTACCCTTCGACGGGGATTGATTCGAAGGAGAACACCTCAGCCAGCGACCCTATTGTAGCGCCCAAATCTATTTTTGCTACAGGTTCATTTGGTTCCTTGCCCGTTTTGGCCGGCTTACCACAGCCGGTTGTAAAAAGAACAACCAACAGTATGCTCACTGCACAAACTGTTTTTATATGCCGAATATCCATTGTAATAAGTACCAAAAAAACTATTGCTGTTTATTATTTACTATCGTTGCTAAATACCGATTCTCTTCAATAATAAATCGTAAATGGTAAATAGTCAATCATTCACTCTTCGATTATATAGCCCTCCTCTGGTGGCTCGTGATTGCTCCCTGTCTACACTTTCAGCTTTTTCGCTTTGACCATAGCTGAAAATATAGTGTAAAATACCAGCCACCACAAGGATAAACAGCTTTGGCCCTGTTTTCAAATAAGGCAGAATTATTGTAGCGTACCGAAAAAAATAATCTCAATGACAAAAAACAGCCAAAAAATCAGAAAATTTCTGCCCTGGCTGATAGTCGCAATTATTATTGCTATCACCGCTGGATTTCGATTTCGTCTTTTGGATGTTTCGCTGGAACGCGACGAAGGCGAGTACGCTTATGCCGGCCAGCTTATGTTACAGGGAGTTCCTCCTTATTTGCATGTATACAATATGAAGTTTCCCGGTATTTATGCAGCCTATGCTTTAGTCCTGGCTGTCTTTGGGCAGACGCATACCGGCGTTCACATGGGACTATTGGTTATCAACGCCGTTACAATCCTTTTGGTATTTCTGCTGGCGAAATATTTAACTGACTCTTTTGCCGGTGTTTTTGCCGCTGCAGCTTTTGCAGTGATGTCGCTGGCTCAATCGGTTCAGGGAATCTTTGCCCAGGCTGAACATTTCGTCATTCTTTTCGCTGTACCCGGCATATTGCTGCTGGTTCTTGCAATTGACCGCAACAAGCTGCTTTCCTTGCTGGCCGCCTCTATATTACTGGGAATCGGTTTTCTTATGAAACAGCACGGAATTGCCTTCATTGTTTTTGCAGGACTGTACCTGCTTTTTTCCCAGTTTCGCCGCAGACCGTTTGAGCTCAAGCCCTTTATGCTGAGAGCCGGTTTATTCATTATTGGTGTGACATTACCTTTTGGCGTGACCTGCCTTATTCTATGGCGTGCCGGCGTGTTCGAGAAATTCTGGTTCTGGACATTTGTATACGCTCGCGAATATGTTTCGATGATACCCATGCGGAATGGTTTGAAGGGTTCAAAACTCACAATAATACCTCTTGTTAGCTCTGCCTTTTTGATTTGGATTTTGGCTGGCGTCGGTTTGGTTGCACTATTTCGAGTAAAAAAAATCCGCGGTCGAAGTCTATTTGTTGTTGGCTTTTTACTCTTTTCGGTTTTGTCTACCTGTGTGGGCTTTTATTTCCGCGAGCATTATTTTGTTCTTCTGCTGCCTGCGGTTGCCCTGCTGTCCGGAGTTGGCTTGTTTGGCATTCGCCAAATCTTTAGGCGGCGAAAAGTAACGACTGGAAAAGACCTGATAGTTGGCCTCTTGGGATTTGTGGTACTGTTTTACACCCTGTATCAGCAAAAGGATTTCTTGCTGGCTAAAGATCTTGCTCTTCTGTCTCATAGGACCTACGGCATTAACCCTTTTCCTGAATCGTTGAAAATCGCCGAATACATAAAGGCTAACAGTTCAAGTGATGATACGATAGCCATTTTAGGCTCAGAGCCGCAGATTTGTTTTTATGCCAACAGACGTTCGGCTACCAGTTACATTTATATATATCCTCTGATGGAACCGCATCCGTATGCACTGCAAATGCAGGAGGAAATGATACAACAGATAGAGGCCGCCAAACCTAAGTTCCTGATATGTGTAAAGGTATTTACCTCTTTAGGGGTAGAGTCGACTTCAAATAAACTGATATTTGATTGGTTCGTTCAATATTATCAGCGATACTACAGGCTGGTCGGTGTTGTTGCCCTTGTTTCGGAGGACAGTGCGGCCTATTGCTGGGGACAGGATGCCGAGAACTGTTTTCCTCTGTCTCCTTTCTGGGTTGCCGTTTTGGAACGAATCGAATAACCAAATCTTTCCTTCGTGTTCACACCGGCCGTTGTGGCGCAATTTTCTCAAATGCCGCCGCTATATGGCCTTTCTACCCCAACAGCGGGGGTTCTTATACCGTCTCTCTGTGACCATACAACCCTTAGGATAAAAAGACAAAAAAAATTTTATTTTTTTGAATTCTTCTATTGACGGTATTATTATTTAGGTTAGAATAGATATAAATGATGGCCAGGCGGGAGATTTACATCGATGCTTGGCCTCTGATTTGCGCCAAAAATGCGGAAAGCTCTTTAACAAGTTAACAGTTAAGCCAAATTAGCAGCGAAAGTGCAGCTTCTGTGGTAAGTACGCGTTACCGCAGGAGTTTTTTATTTTTTTTCAATTCAGCACTTTCGGTGCGTATGCCAAAGTGTTGAGCCTTTCTTCAACGAAATCCCTCTCTTCTTGCTTTCGCAAGAAAGCAGGGGGGGCGGGTTCGACGAATAAACTCGAAGGGTTTGATCCTGGCTCAGAACGAACGCTGGCGGCGTGGCTAAGACATGCAAGTCGAACGGTCCGGTGC
>JBAPXT010000267.1:0-5575 GCA_049284355.1 Sedimentisphaerales bacterium | reverse complement strand
AAATGGTCGTCGAGAAATTAAAAGAACTTTTCTCGCAAAGTGCATCTTGTCAGGACTTGAGCAAAGCTTGTCCGCCTTTGATGGATATGTAAATACAAAGAACGGGATACGGTATGATATATCATTTATTATGGCATTTCCGTGACGTCTTTACTCATAAGCTGGGCTTCTATGCCTATCAGGATGTAATGTTTCGCTCCGTAGCGGCCGTCTTGACCAGTTTTCTTATCGCAATTTTGCTCGGTCCTGCTGTTATTCGCTTCTTGATGCGAAAAAAAATCGGCGACCGCCCCGAATTTCATCACGCTGCCCTCAACGAATTGACTAAGGAAAAAGCCAATACCCCCACGATGGGCGGCCTGATTATCATCCTTGCCAGCTTGGCCACAACCTTGCTCTGGGCTAAACTCGACAACACCTTCGTCCAGAAAGCCGTCGTCCTCGTTATTATGTTCGGCTCGCTCGGCGGCGTCGACGACTGGCTCAAACTCACCGCCGATATCAGACACCGAAGCAGAGATGGATTAAAAGCTTGGGAAAAGCTCATCCTTCAGTTCGGCTTCGCTGTTGTAATTGGCCTTTTCTTGTATAGAGACTTCATCAATATTCCAGACGGCAGACTTTTCTGGTTGCCGTTCTATAAACACGGCCTCCCGTTGGCCAACTGGATGTTCGTGTTGATAGCGATTTTTTATATATCAGCCACCAGCAACGCCGTCAACCTGACCGACGGCATGGATGGTCTGGCGGCTGGCTGCGTCGGAATGGTCAGTTTTGTGCTGGCGATGCTCTGTTATGTCGCTTCCGAAACGATGACGCGAACCAGCCCCGTCGCTTGGTCCAGTTACCTCCTGCTCCCCGCTATCCCTCAGGCCGGCGAGTTGAGCATCTTTTATTCGGCAATCTTGGGTTCCGTCCTCGGCTTCTTGTGGTACAACTGTCATCCCGCACAGACCTTTATGGGTGATGTTGGTTCGCTGCCGTTGGGCGCAGCAATGGGTTACGGTGCGCTCGTGACCAGAAATGAAATTCTGCTTTTAATCATCGGTGGCGTATTTGTGCTCGAATTGGTTAGTGTCGTTCTTCAGGTTGGTTATTTCAAATACACTGGCGGAAAACGAATCTTCAAATGTGCCCCTATCCACCATCATTTTCACCTCATTGGCTGGTCCGAGCCGCAGGTGGTTGTCCGCTTTTGGCTTCTCGCCGCCGCCTTCGCCGCCATCGCCCTCGCCACTCTCAAAATCCGTTAAAAGGCAGCTGTTGACACAATTCGCTCTTCACACATATAATGCGCTCGTTGATAGAACCAGTGTTTTTGCGCCGGAGGCTGAAAATGAAAGATAATGTCAATATATCCAACCGTTTTAGAGAGCAGCTTAAGCAGGAACTTCAAATCTGGCAGGCAGACGGCATCATCACCCCGGACCAGTCGGCAGCAATAAATCAAAGATATCTGCTCGACCAGACAGGAAAGGAGTCCAGAAATATAGTGCTGTCTGCTATATACATAATTGGAGCCATTTTGGTCGCTGCCGGAGTTATTAGTTTCGTAGCAGCTAATTGGAACAAAATAACCCCCTCCGTCAAAATAACCGTCATTATCAGTTTTATGCTCGCCTGTCACCTCTCTGGGTTTTATCTTTGGAAAATCTCCGGCAAAAGTCCTCGGCTCGGTCACGCTCTTATATCGCTTGGAACATTGGTCTTCGGCGCTAATATCGGCCTGCTCGCACAAATCTTTCACATCAAAGCCGACTTCTACAATGGAATGTATGCATGGGCTATCGGTGCCGTCATAATGGCCTACGCCCTCGAAAGCGTCCCTAACGTTATAATCGCCATAGTTGTATCATTCGTAGCTTTCGTTTACTGGGACACTGAAAATGCTCATCACTTCTGCTACTACCCATTCGTCGCTGCCGCTGTTTTTCTGCCGTTTGCCTATATTCATCGTTCCGTAATTACTTTTATTTTTTCTCTTCTCGCCGTGGGAATCTCCGTAATTGTATTTGCCGTCTCAGGCGGTGATGAGCTGTCCGTGTTCTCCCTGACTGTCGCCGGCGTTGGCTTACTCTACTTTGCATGCGGCTTGTTATCTGCTCGCACAAAAAACTTTAAATCCTTTGCAGCGCCGGTAATAGTTATCGCCGTCTCTTTAGCTGCCGTGAACGCTTATATGTTGTCCTTCAAAGAATTGGCAAGGGAAGTCGAATTCGGTTCAATCAAAGCAGAACCGTGGACAATTTTGGTCGCGGCTGTCTATGTCATTGCCGCTCTTATGTGGATATATGCCTTTAAGTCTATGCTATCTGCTCGCCGGCTCCGCCCCATTTCTATCTCAATGCTCGCATCGACAATATTGATGCTCGCAGGAATAATTATCAAGATTTCCCCCCATGGCTGCCTGGCTGATAACGATTGTTTTTCGCTCATAATCACTGCCAATCTCGCCTGCCTGGCCTTATGTGTCGGCCTGATTGTCAATAGCTACCGCGCAGAAGATAGAGGCATCTTCTGGGCAGGAATATTCTTCACCGCCCTGATTATTACCAGCAGATTTCTCGAATACGATACAGATTTGCTCTTAAAAGCGGCGGTCTTCACCGCTTGTGGTGTTGGTTTAATCCTTGCAGGAGTCAGTTTTGAAAACTACCTGAAAAAAAGGAGGCTTATAAATGAATAGACGCCTAACATTTTTTATCATAGCAGTTGCCGTCCAGATTTTCATTCTTGGTGCTGTTCCTGCCGGGAAAATCTATGCGTTGTGCACGGGGAAAACCGTTATCCTGAAAACCGCCCCCTATGACCCCTACACGATAATGAGCGGCTATTACGTCAATCTTAGCCACGAAATTTCACATCCGCAAATCCCAAACGACTGGCGGAATTGGCCCGAGGGGCAGCAGGTATGGGTAGTGCTTAAAAAAGGCGACGGTGAAATCTGGGATGCCGTTTCTGTCCATAATTCTCGCCCCCAATCTGTGCCGGAGGATTGTGTGATTATAAAAGGCAAAAAAGAAGGCTATAGAATAGTATATGGAATTGAATCGTACTTTATCCCCGAAAATGCACGAAATACGGTGGAAAACGACCTTCGAACAAACCGCACTCAGGCAAGAGTTAAAGTGAAGGTAGATTCTCTCGGCAACGCTGCCTTGGTAAGTTTGCTGATACAAGATAGAGTTTACAAATATTAGACTTTAATCGTAATGGTCTTCGATGTGGATTCGCACGTTTTCTCTGTAGTCCTGCGAATCATCGGGATTGATTTTGTTTAGTTGTCTCTGTGCCAAAAAGATTTTGATGGCGGTGACCCCGCAGCCGATTCCCACAATAAAAAAGACCAAAGCGGCAAGCATCGCAAAGAGTTCCGGCAGCGCCAGAATTAAAATCCCAAACCCGACCAGCAGCAGCCCAACAACAAAAATCCCGGTTGCAATATTCTTCGATGCTTGGGAGATTGCATTTGTGTAGAAGCGGAACATAACTTTTTCCTTTGTTTAAATAAAGCGGGCTCCATATAGGAGCCCGCCGTTACATTTACTCACTTTTTTAATACATCCCGCCTCCCGGTGTCATCGCCGGCGGGGCCTCTTTCTTCTCAGGAATCTCGCTCACTATCGCATCGGTCGTCAGTAGCAGCGAAGCAATTGATGCGCCGTTCTGCAGCGCAGCCCTCTCGACCTTTGTCGGCACAATTACGCCGAACTCAATCATATCGCCGTATTCCTTGCGCAATGCGTCATAGCCGAAGTTTTTCTCCTTGCTCTCCATAACCTTCTGGGCAACAATTGAGCCGTCCAGACCCGCGTTCTCGGCAATTTGCTTAATCGGTGCTACTATTGCTCTGCGGACTATATCAACGCCGATTTTCTCATCGCCGCTGGTCTTGATTTTATCTAATGCCCCTAAAGTTCGCAGCATCGCTACCCCGCCGCCCGGCAGGATGCCTTCCTCCACCGCCGCCCTGCAGGCATGCAGTGCGTCTTCTACGCGGGCCTTCTTCTCCTTCATTTCCGCTTCTGTTGCTGCCCCAACATTGATTTGTGCAACCCCGCCCGCCAGTTTCGCTAATCTCTCCTGTAGTTTTTCGATATCGTAATCGCTCGTGGACTTTTCAATCTCGGTTTTAAGCTGCTCGATTCTCCCTTTTATCTCCGTAGAGCTGCCCGCCCCTTCGATAATGGTCGTCGTGTCCTTGTCGATTGTGACTCGCTTCGCTCTGCCGAGTTGCGTCAGTTCGATGTTCTCTAATTGCAGCCCTAAGTCCTCGAAAATTGCCTGCCCGCCGGTCAGGATTGCAATATCGCTTAGCATCGCTTTCCTCCTGTCGCCAAAGCCCGGTGCCTTCACGGCAGCCACCTGCAGCACACCGCGAAGTTTATTGACAACCAGCGTGGCCAGCGCCTCGCCCTCAACCTCTTCTGCTATAATCAAAAGCGGCCTGCCCTGCTTGGCTACCTTCTCAAGCAGTGGAACAAGCGATTTTACAGAGCTTATTTTCTTTTCATGAATCAGTATATATGGCTTCTCCAGCACAACAGTCATATTCCCCAGGTTATTGATAAAGTGTGGGCTTAAGTATCCCTTATCGAACTGCATCCCCTCAACCAGCTCGACCGTTGTCTCTAATGATTGGCCCTCTTCGACGGTAATGACGCCGTCTTTGCCGACTTTTTCCATCGCCTCAGCCATCTTTTTGCCAATCTCGACGTCTTGGTTTGCCGAGCATGTTGCCACCTGTTCGATTTGTTTGTTCGACTCGACTGTTATGCTCATCTTTTGCAGTTCTTCTATTATTTTTTCAACGGCTTTGTCGATACCGTGTTTTACCTGCATCGGGTTGGCCCCTGCCGTGATGTTCTTCAGCCCTTCATTGAAAATACTCTCAGCCAGGATTGTTGCGGTCGTTGTCCCGTCGCCCGCTACAGTCGATGTCTTCGATGCCACTTCCTTTACCATTTGCGCCCCGAGGTTCTCGTAGGCGTCTTCCAGTTCTATCTCTTTTGCCACCGTCACCCCGTCTTTGGTAACGGTAGGTGAGCCGAACGATTTTTCCAAAACCACGTTTCTTCCGCAAGGCCCCAGCGTTATCTTTACCGCCCTCGCAAGTTTCTTCACGCCTTCCTGGATTGCTGAACGTGCATCAGTGCCGTAAGCTATCTTTTTAGCTGCCATTTCTTTCTTTCTCCTTCTTAACTTTTTAGCTCAATGGTCAATTATCTACTTTTCAATTACCGCCATTATGTCCGACTCACTCATAATCAGATACTCTTTGCCGTCTATTTTTATCTCCGTCCCGGCGTAGCTTGTAAAAAGCACCACATCACCCTTTTTCACCTCTAATTTCCGCAGCGTCCCGTCATCGAGCACCTTACCTTCGCCGACGCTTACTACCTTTCCTCTTTGTGGTTTTTCCTTGGCAGTGTCCGGCAGAACTATCCCGCCCGCCGTCTTGTTCTCCGCCTCTAAACGCTCTACAAGCACCTTATCTGCTAATGGCCGAATCTTCATTTGACCTTACTCCTTTCAAAAAATCCCTTAAATCTCACCCCCGCACACTTTAAACGGT
>JBAPXT010000266.1:0-1894 GCA_049284355.1 Sedimentisphaerales bacterium | reverse complement strand
TCGATTTCCATAGTCATCTCCTTAAATCGTGTTAATAATCCATTAAGGAATATTATGGGGACGAACTCTTTGGAGCGCAAGGAGTTATATTATTTGGCGCAATTTCCTCTAACGGTCGCGGCTCTGTTGGGATTGTCACATCGAGTTTTCGCTTTTTCTTGAACGGTTTTCAGTTGACAAAAACAAAACTTTATAGTATACCCTCAACTACGTCATAACGTTCTTGTTTTAAAGGTCTATTTTTAGAGGCGGGCAAATGAAGACTCACCAGTTTTCCACTATCGTTATAACCAATTTTGTTTTCGTATTGTTTATAGTTACTTCGGCCAATGCGGCACCGTGGGCCGGAAGCGGCACTTCAGCCGACCCATACCAGATTTGGGACGCCAACGGTCTTAATGCGATTGGCGCAGACCCCAATTATTATGGTTCTCATTTCAAGCTGATGGCCGATATCAACCTGGCAGGGATTACCTATACCGATGCGGTCATTCCCTACTCCGGCACGGCCTTTACGGGCGTTTTTGATGGCAACACACACATAATCACCAATCTCACAATCAATACTTCCGGGGCCAATACAGACTACCTTGGCCTGTTTGGTGGTTTAGACAGCGGCGCCGTCCTGAAAGACGTCGGCATTAAAAATTTAAATATCACCGCAGGTGACTCCTCGCAGAATATTGGCGCATTGGCCGGCATCAATGCCGGCACAATCCAGGGGTGCTTTGCGCAAGGGGCGATTACAGACGGTAATGAATCTCTCTATGTAGGCGGTCTTGTCGGGACGCACTATGCCATTATCCAAAATTGCTACGCCGATGTTGACGTAAACGCGGGGGCAAGCTCGCAGAATATCGGCGGCCTGATAGGAATGTGCTACTACTTCAGTGTTGCCTCAAATTGCTATGCCGCAGGCCATGTAAGCGGCGGCATTGCCGTCGGGGGTTTTGCAGGCAGCAGCAACTTAATGACATTAATTCTAAATTGCTATTTCCTCCATCCCGATGATGGAGGTGGGCCCGACAACGGGATAGGTATTGTCCTTACCGATGCGCAGATGCGGCAGCAAAGCAGTTTTGCCGGCTGGGACTTCTTCGCGGAAGCAGTCAACGGCACAGAAGAAATTTGGAAAATGAACGGCTATCCGGTATTGTCCTGGCAGATACCTGTTGGGTTGCGCGAATTTGCAATGCTGGGGAAATTCTGGATGGAGCCAAACTGCCCGCCAGGTGAGTTCTGTTCGACAGTTGACTGGTACACTGACGGCCGTATCGATATCAATGACCTTGCCCAACTGTGCAAAAGCTGGCTGCGTTCGCGGGTCGCTACCGACTATCCGAGAATCGGCGATAATTTCGAAACCGGCGATTTCTCCGCTCTGCCGTGGGTGCAGGGAGGAAGCGCCAATTGGGTAATAGAATCGGACACGGTTTGGGAGGGAACCTATGCAGCTAAATCCGGAGCAATCTCGCACAGCCAGGGGAGTTCCATTGAATTCACAATCGACACTGGCGTTTGCGAAATCATCAGTTTTTACTGCAAGATTTCAAGTGAAAGCGGCTTTGACGAACTTGTCTTTTACATTGACGGCTCCCTCAGGGGTGAGTGGTCAGGCGAATACGACTGGAGCGAGATAACTTATAACTTCGCGGCAGGTGTTCATACGTTTAAATGGTCGTATTATAAGGACGCCAGCGTCAGCAGAGGCAGCGACTGTGCATGGCTCGACAACATAAGACTGCTCAAACTGGTAGAATAATTACTGTTGCTTTTCTAATTTTGTCCGGTTAAACACTTCAAAATCAGCGGAGCCAGCTTCGTTAAAGAACTACGCTGAGGTCTGTGCTGCGCCACGAGGGGCAGGCGAAGCAAGCGTATGCACCCCCAGAAG
>JBAPXT010000265.1:0-11909 GCA_049284355.1 Sedimentisphaerales bacterium | reverse complement strand
CTGTAGAAACGTGTATATCTTCCTTTCGAATTCCTGCACCAATTAAATCGTCGACGAAGATTTTAGCATCATTTGGATCTGCCAAATAACTTGCTTCTTCATCTGTATATTTAAGCATATCTAGCTTCTCAATGCCAATAAACGCCTTAATTTTAAAACTGTAAAAACGCAAAGCCTGTACCATAAATATTAATGGTGCCATACCTACACCACCGCCTATAACATGTATTTCCTCTATTCCATCTCTTCTAAGGTCACGAAGATTAAATCTCTTTCCTAAAGGCCCAATTATCTGAATAGTGTCTTTTGGTTTTAAAGCTGTTAATTCACTAGTTCCCAAGCCGTTTTCGATTACTTTATAAAGAATATCAAATTTATTAGACCTAACTGTGTGAAGGATGGTAGCCAAGGTTGGCGGGAGTGATAAGTTCGCTATATATTTTTCGCCGAATTTCTCGTAAAAAGCTCTGTGGATACCGAAAGGTCTCTTTAGAAAAGCCTTTGGATTTAGGTTAAGTTTATTTCTAATTTTCTTAAAAGAAATTGGCTTTGCATTATAAAGGATATCTTTTTTTATAGAGGTGTCTATCATAATAAATTGCCCAGGTATGATATGGTCTAATTCCGGGGCTTTAAAGCTTAACTTGTAGTATGGAGAGTCTTCTTTTCCAATAGGAATATTTTTTTCAATTTTAGCTTTGAATGAAGAAATAATATTGCCCGGTTCTTTCTTTTGCTGACTTATCTTTTGTGTCTTTGTGAAAAGCTCGAATTCTTTTTTGCTGTCTATTTCGTCAAGTTTTGATCCGATCTCTTCAAACGTTGTAAAGAATCCGCGTGGCCAATTGTTGTCTTGTGAACTTCTCAAATTATTCATTTCTTTTCTATCTTCGACAATCATTACACAGATGTGTTCACATTTATTTTTATCGAGAGCTTTAATTTTATTTGCGATACTATTAAGTTTTGCTAATCCTTCTTCGCGAAAAGAAAAATATATTTTTAGCCTATCTTTCTTTGCTACAAAGGCGGTTTTTATTAGATTCTTTTGAGGCTTAAAAAGAATCTTTTGGTTTAAAAACGATTTAGGAAAATCCTTAAAAGAAATCTTTTGGGGATTTCTATAGATAATTTGCCATTTATCTTTTTTAAGTATGTGTGTAATTGCGAGAAGGCAAAATGTATAATATGCTTTTCGATTTAAGCAATCTTCTCCTAATATTCTTTCGAATGTCTCCCCCTGTATCACTTTTAGAGCATCACGTAATTCTCGTGGAACCAAATATGTAGTTCTCTCACGTAGTATTTCAGGAGTAGCTACCTTGAAAACATGAGCTGCAAGACGGATGTAAGGATAGATCGCTCTTTGTGTTATGGAATTTTTGCTCTGAATCTTAATCTTTTGCGCTTGGCTTATTTTTCCGAGAACGGAATATCGGCCAAAATGCTTATTGATTTTTCCTTTTTTATAGCCTCTTTTATATGAGTTGTCGTAAAAAAAATAACCGTCTTTTGTGATGTGATATTTACTATTCTCTATGCAGTTCTTTTCATTCCAGCCTTTGCCATCTTTAGGGGCGAAAGCTAGTATTACTTTTGATTCTGGTTTTGTTATATTATGTATATGATGAAGTAGTTCTTCCAAGCCTTTAGATTTTAACTCACGAGGTTTCCATTCAGCTTTAAAAGCAAACTTCATTTTTAGCCAACACCCCCAGAATTCAGAAAATCCGAAATAATCGATATCATCATCATATGGAGGATCCAAAAAAACATGGCTTGATAAGCCTCCCATATTTGATTTCAGACTAAATACATCACACCTTTTAATTAACACATTATAATCACCTTGTTTGAACTTGCTAAGGTTGTTAGTTATCCTCACATAAGGTAAAATTGAATTTAATGCATCCTTGCATTTTAGAAAAGTTTCAAAGCGTTTTTCAAAGGACTGCCAAACATTTTTTTCTTTACTTTTATTTGGAACATAATATCGGCATGCAGTCCAACCTCTAGATGACTGAGGTACTTTCTCAGAAAACATTTGCATCTTACTTACACTATAAAGAAAAGCTGTAAAAACATAGAGAAGTGCATCTCTACAGTTTTTCTCTTTTGTAAGTTTTATGGCTTGAAATAAATCCGCCAAGCATGACAAATTGCGCCCTGTAAAAAGCTGATGATGGTAGTCAACCGGTGGTGTTCGAATCGAGCGGACACATGTTTTGGGGTACCAAGATTTCGGTTTTTCGCTAGACAATTTTAATTGTCTTCTTATTAGACCTGAAGATAAATGTTGCAAACTAATACTATAGCAACTCGGACAAGATATTTTTACTCTATCAGGTTTTTCATTCTGCCATACAATACAATTAATATACGCTTCTCTATGACAATTGGGGCACAAAATTGAATATCGTTCTAATATTTTGGACTTTACTTTCGATTCGACCTGATGAAAAGCATTCAGAAGCTTTGCGATGTTGATCGGCCTCATGAGAACAGTTGTCAAAAATATAGCAACAGGATTTAAATCGCTGGCAATTATTCTAGCACCCCGTCGCAATGTTTCTATCTCTACAGTTCCACCTCCACAGAAAGGGTCTAAAACTACCTCTCCTTTCTGTACATATTCGAGAGCTTCATGAAGTCCGGCTAAGGGTTTACGGCCCCAGTACATGTGGGATCTTGCGATTCTGTTAAAAATTTTTGCGTCCGCGTCCATATATTTATAAATTTAAAAATGCGTAAATTTCAAATCTTTTGTTCCATGACAGTTTTTTTAATCGAGAAAACAACCTCTCTTGCATCAAACACTGGTCCATCCTCACAGCATAATTTATAAGTTGTTTCATTTGAACCTTCAACCTTGCATTTAACAGCGCAGCTTTGGCATACACCAATCCCGCACGCCATCATCCGCTCCATACTAATTTGACAGTCGATTTTTTTATCTTCTGCAAGTCTGGCCATTCGCGACAGCATCTTTTCAGGACCGCAGCTATAAATAATCGTATCTTTAATAGATATGCTGCGCTGCCCAAGCCATTTCAGGAAACAGTCCGTTACAAGCCCCTCGTACCCTGCCGAGCCGTCGTCCGTTGCGAGCATCGATTCTATACCTAACCTGGCAAACTCATGCAGTGAAAAACCCACCTGCTGCGAAATCTCATCCAACGGCTTTTCAAAAGGCAGCTCTTCCTTCGCCTTGGCACCGGCAAATGCAATCACTTCAACCTTAGGATAATCTGCTGTAAGAGTCTTTGCCAAATGGAGTAAAGGCCCAGCCCCCATTCCGCCGACTATCAACAGGGCTATTTTTTTATCCGCCGGCATCGAAAAGCCATTACCCAGAGGGCCGATTACACTGACCGAATCACCCTTTGCCAATGCTGCCATCCGTAAGGAAGCCGGCCCGACTACACCATAAAGAACATCAACTCTGGTTTTCTCTTTTTCGCGGCTGACATCACAAAAGCTAAATGGTCTCCGCAGCAGTATCTTGCGCCCGGCTGCATCCTGCAAATCTTCCGGTATTTCTTCAACCGTCGGAACAGATGCTTTACTCAGGTCCAATTGAGCAAATTGCCCCGGTTTAGTCCTGGCGAAAGTCTCCGCACCTGCCCCCGAAAATTCTAATACAAGCCGATAGAACCTCTGCCTGATTTGTTTATTAGAGGACACAACTGCATCAAACATTCCCTTATTAGGCTTGGAAGGTCCATTTGTCATAATTGCCAGGATGGCTTACGCCTCTGCCTGATATAATCATTTTTGCTAAAGACACAACCCACGCACCACAATCGCCAGGATGGCTTACGTCAATGCCTATCCGAGCAACTTGTCATAGACCCTAACGCCCTCCACCACTTTGCAGGTATGAACAGCGTATTTATCCTTGTACCTGGGGCAACTGCGCGGATAAGCAGTATCGACCGCCGACTTCAAGGCGCCGACACTGTCTGCCTTGACCAAAGCGCCTGTCGCTCCTTTATCACCGCCTCCCAACATTCTTTCCCCCAGAACGCCGGGCACAGTACGCGCAATATCGCACATCGTCTCCAGTTCCGGCCCGGAAATTTTATAATCGTCTCGAAGGCCGATGCCATCCTCGCGGAATATCCTTCCCACGTTTTCAATGTCACCGCCCTTCCAGGCATCGAGCATCTCGTAGAATCGTTTTTGGGCGCCGAAAATATATTTCAAGCGGTCACATAAATCCGGATATTTACCCTGGAACTGGCCTAATATCTTCTCATAAACCTTCTGGTCTTTAATATCAGCCAGACAGTTTATACCGTATTTGGCTTTTTGTAACAGCGAAACTAGTTCTTCACACTCTGCCCTTCGAATTTTATAAGTCGATTTTTCCAGCCCGGGCCGAACCGTCCCCGTGTCGAGTACCACAATGCGAAAATCCGTCGCCCCGCCGCCGAGAGGCACATAATTTATACTCTTTGTCTTCGGATTATAATGGGTGCCCATACCTTCCCGCCCAAACAGTATCATAATCTGGTCTAACTGCCCGCACGGCGAACCAACATAGGCGTTCTCCACCGCCTGCGCCATATCAACAATCTTGAACTTATCTTTAACTTCAATCTTGTTGACATCGAGCAGTGACAAAATAAGATTCAGACTCAGTGAAGCCGACCGGCTCATTCCCCCGCCGGGTATGTTGCCGCAGATAACGGCATTTATGCCCTGTTTTACTTTGAATCCTTCGCGATGCAGTATAAAATCCACGCCGTAAGGGAATCTCGCCCACGTATCTGCTATTTCGGAAGATTTCGGCTTTGGGACATCCCCAAGCTCAAATTCGACAACGCCGTCGTTTGGGAAATTGTCGCTGAACAATCTGCATTTGTTATTGCCGCTGGCCTTATAGGCCATCCAGATAAACCTGTCGGTTCCCACACCGAAAAGTTCCGTCCCGTTGTAATCGCCGTGCTCAACCCCAAGGCAAAATCGCGATGATGTTCTGCATACCCTGCCGCCGGAAATATCTATCTTTTTTTCCTTTGCCAGACGCTTGATGGTTGATAGTGCTGATTGGTCCTCTTTTGTTAGTTCCATTGTTCAGTCCTCAATAACATTTGTCAGTTAATCATGGTTCATTATCTGATTCAGCCAATAAAATAAGATGCGGCCGGGTTACTGATAAAAATCCGGTACGCCGAAAAGCAGTTGTGTTTATTTATCCTGCGTTTTCTTGGCGCCTGCGCCAATCTTGGCCGAGAGCAGCATTAGCAGCCCAAAGACCAATAGCAGCAATCCCCAGCCCAGATTAATATTCATACCCAGGGAATGCTTATACATTTCAGCATCTGAGCCGGAAACAGCCCCGTAAATTACCAGAATGACTCCAATAATTGAAAACATCAGGCCGATTGGCCAGCGAATATCCAGACCCATATCGATTCTCCTTTCATTACCGGAAGATTATATTCAGAATGATACACGCAATCAGCAAAATCACGCCCAGCACCGCCGGACGCAACAGCCAGTTCTTTTCCTCGTCTTTGATCTTCGGCGTCAGCGAATAAACCAGGCCTTTAAGCTCTTCATCGCTCTTGGTTCGCCGGGTGGCCAGCGAAATCACCAGCGTCAGCACAAAACAAACGATAAAGGCAAATATCGCCAGCCAGAAGTTCTGTGCCATTTCGCTCGGGAAATAGTGTACGACGTTCACATAACCGCCCTTGATGCCCGGTGTATTGCCGGTGGCCAGCGTCAGGGCATGGAAAATGGCCGAGGTGGCCGTGCCGCCGAGCAGGCCGAAAAATGCGCCTGTGCCCGTCGTTCTGGCCCAGAACATCCCAAATATCATCGTGGCAAAGAAAGGTGCATTCACGAAACCGAACACCAGTTGGATGATGTCCATGGCATTATTGTATTGTTTGGCAAAATACGCACACACTATACTCAGCAGGATGCCGACAACGGTAATGGCCTTTCCCATCCACAGATAGTGGGTGTCGCTCTTATTGCGGACGATATAGGCCTGATAGAGGTCATAAGTCCAGATTGTGTTAAAGGCCGTAACATTACCCGCCATACCGGACATAAACGACGCCAGCAGCGCTGTCAGCGCCAGTCCCAACAGGCCGGTCGGACAATACTTCTGCACCAGCGACAGGATTACCCCATCATAGTCGTTCTCTACCACGGCATCCTGAATGCGTTCCTTAAGCTGCCCTTCGGCCAAGACGCCTGCGGCATTATCTCTGATAATTGCCGCCACCTTATCTTTACTCATTTTGTAGCCGACCGCCTTGCCGACCTTCTCAAAGGCGGTATCCGAATCGGCCACGGTCGCGGACTTAATCGCATCCATCGCAGGTGCGTATGCAGCCGAAGCAACAATCTGCGGCGGCAGGCGATAGTTATCCTTGCCCATCGACGCCAATCCGACGGCCAGCATACCGGGCAAAATCACCAATACCGGAAATAACATCTTCGGCACGGCTGCAATCAGCGGTGTGCGACGCGCGGCTCCCATATTCTTAGCCGCCATGGCACGCTGAACAACCAGGAAATTAGTGCACCAGTAGCCAAAGGAAAGAACAAAACCAAGACCGAAGACCATCGCAAAAACATCCACTCCCATCGGGTTGGCCGAAGGCCCTCCCAACAGCGGTTTCCACACGTTGGTCCATGCATCGGGGGCAAACTTTCTGGTATTGAGTTCAAGCACCGCCGGATTCTGGGCGACCTGATGAAGCTGATTTTTCAGGGCGTTCCAGCCGCCAACGTCTTTCAGGCCCATCCAAACCACAGGGGTAAAGCCCAGCACTATCATGAAGAACTGCAATACTTCAGTATATATTGCCGAGGTCAGGCCTCCCTTGAGAATATATACCAAGACCACGCCTGAGCATATCCACAGACTCAGGTTATAGTCCCAGCCAAGCAGTTGATGGAGCATCTTGGCTAATAAGTTCATCGAGATGCCGGAGGCAAATAGTGTCATTACCGCAAATGTAATTGAATTAAAACAACGAGTCCGGTAGTCGAACCGCATGTTGAGATATTCAGGCACCGAGCGGGCTTTGGAGCCGTAATAAAACGGCATCATAAATATCGCCAAAAACACCATCGCTGGAATTGCCCCCACCCAATAGAAATTGGCCTGGGCGATGCCGTATTTGGCGCCGCTGGCGCCCATACCCACCAATTCCAGAGCACCGAGGTTGGCAGAGATAAACGCCAATCCTGTGACCCACGCGGGAATGCTGCGTCCTGACGTAAGGAAATCCGAAGAGGTCTTCATGTACCGATGAAGCGTCCATCCAATGCCCACCACAAAGGCTACGTAGATGAGCATGATGGCGTAGTCTATGTTCCCTAACTGCATATTCTCAGTCTCCTAAAATTAAGTTGATAAAAACCATATTTGCCCCCATATCTGAAAAAACGTAACAGTTAAGATGTCCGCTGCAATAAAAGCCAAATTCCATAACAAACCTTAGCTTCCTTCTAAGTCATATCTGGGCCAATTTAGCTAAATTGGCCGCCATTATACATCCCTCGTTGCCAACCGCAACTATATTCTCCCTTTACTTTTATTATTTGCACGTAACAGGCCCGTTAATCAAAAAACCAGATATTTGCTTGCCTTTTCCAGCCTACTCCCAAGGGGCCGACTTCCAACCCTCCCCACATCTTCAATGCGGCTTATCCGCCCATTACTTCGCTGTTCCAGAATTTGCTTCACTGTCACCGGTCCAAGTCCAGGCACCCTCAAAAGCTCTAACTTGGATGCCCGATTCACATTCACCGGAAACACCTCAGGATGTCTCTGTGCCCACGCTTCTTTAGGGTCACACGCCAAAGAAAGATTGCCATCCTCATTAAAAATAATGTCCGACTCCTTAAACCCGTATTTGCGCATCAGAAAATCTACCTGGTATAGCCGATGCTCACGCACAAATACATCTGTCGGCTTTTCCATCTTCATCTTCTCACCTGCTACAGACTCATCCCCAAGGCCCTTCTGATAAGCGCTGAAATACACCCTGTGCATCTCTAATCTGTCATACAACCCCCACATATACTTGACTATTTCTGCATCCGACTCCCCTGCCGCACCTACGATGAATTGCGTCGTCTGTTTGACCTTTTCATACTTCGCCCCGCGCCTCGTCAATCTGCTTATCAGTTTTATCGGTTCGATAATATCCCTGATATAGTTTTTTTTCTTTGACAGCTTCGCCAGGTTTGCCTCTCCCGGCGTCTCAATATTCAGCGACACCGCATTTGCCAATGACAGCGACTCCTCAATTGCCGCATCGCTCGCTCCGGGTATAATTTTCAGATGAACATACCCGCAAAAGCTGTGCTTCTTTCGCAGCAGCTTCGCTACCAGATTGAGTTTTTCCATCGTGGCATCAGCAGATCCGCACACCCCAGAGCTCAAAAACAAACCGAAAACTTCTCTCCTTTTGTAATAATCCAGGAACACCTTCGCCGTCTCTTCCGCACCAAGACTGCATCGCCGGATTTTCTCCTGTCCTCTCAGCGGACAATATTTGCAGTCATTCGTGCAGACATTCGAAATCAGCGTCTTAAACAGCACACTTTTGCCCCCGTTTGGAAGTGTTATCGGATATATCCACTTCCCATCCCTGCTTCGCTTCCTGCTTTCGTCTTTACTGTTGCTGCACGCACACGCCAGGTCATACTGTGCATCAGCGCTGAGTATCTCTAATTTCTCACAAGTCCCCGGCTTATTGACAATCCCTACCATAATCCGCCGTCCTTGCCCGCCCTTTTCACTAATCTCTAATCCCTGCTTTTCCCTTCTGCTCTTATGTTCTTATGCCTTTCTTTTGTCTTACGTACCTTGTAAGTTAAATCTTTATTCGCCATTTGCATCTGCAGTCTTTTCTTCTGTCTCTTCTCCCTCCCCCTCTTTGGCCTGTTCAGCCGTCTCAGCACCCTCTTGTTCCTTGCCTTCTTCAACCGATTGTTTCTTCAGCTTATCAATTAATATTTGTGCGTTTTCCGCTCTGGCAACAGCTAAATCTCGTTGCTCAGTAAGTTCCCTGATTTTATTTACCAAACCTTCCTGTGCCTGTTCAGCAGCAGCAAGCTGCGACTTTGTATTCTCCAGTTCCTTAGAAATCTCAGCTATCTTTCCATTTAATCCATCTATCACTCTTTGGGATTTCTCTAAGGCAGCTTCCGTCCTTGCCAAATCAGCCTTTGCTTTCTCCGCTTCCGCAATGGCCTTGTCTTTTTCCTTGGCACTGCGGTCACAGCCTGGCAGAGCCAGCAGGCAGAATAATGCCACCGCAAGTTTGAAAATCACTTTTTCCTTTGCCATTTTGCTCCTCTTTATTTATCTTAAATAATCGACTGTTCGGATGTCCTGATAAAAACTGCCAATTTATCCTAATACCCCTCTTCCAAACCGAACGGCTAAACATAATATTTTCTCGTCAAAAGGTCAATTTTTTTCTTGACCATCAGGTAAGTTCTGACTATTGTAATCGCCCTTATGAAAGTTCAGACCGGGAAATCTGAGAAAAAAAGGGGTGAAAAAACCCCAAAAAACCCGGAAAAAGCTGATTTGGACGTTTTTAGCGAAAAAGGCATCGATGCCGCAACAGGAGAGTTCTTTTAAGGAGTCTATCTACACCCCTGGGGCGATAAGGCCGGTTCATCTGAAGCTTACTGCATATTGCAGCCCTAATAAAAACAAATCCTGGAATCTTTATGGCAAAAAAGAAAGCTGACAAAGGTAAACTAACGCCTGCCGATATCAAAGAATTCAAAAACCTGCTCTTGGCAAAGCGAAACGAAATTCTGGGCAATGTAACCTCCATGGAAGACGAAACTCTTCGCAGGCAGAGAAGTGACTTGTCGAATATGCCAATCCATATGGCTGATATAGGAACAGACAACTTCGACCAGGAATTTACTTTGGGGCTGATGGACAGCGAAAGAAAACTTTTGAAAGAAATTGACGATGCCCTCCAGCGAATAGAGGATGGCACCTATGGAATCTGCGAAGGCAGCGGCAAGCCCATCACAAAGGCAAGGTTAGAGGCCATTCCATGGGCAAGATATTGTGTTGAGTACGCCGGCTTGTTAGAGAAAGGTATGATTGATAAAGAATACTCCTCTGGCGGCGCTCGCTATGACTATGAAATCGGCAACGAAGACGAAGAAGACGATGTTTCCGGAGAATCCTTCAGAAAAGCAGAATAGCTATGAAGAGAATCGACAAAGAAATCATATTTCCAAGTGTTGCTTTGACTATTAAACGCAGCCAAATCAAATTTTATACCCTTTCTAATAAACGGCCGGAGATAGGTGATGTTGTTTTCGGCCGGGTCAGCCGTATCGGGCAACATTCTTCTCTGGAAAATGCTTCAGGCCGGATACATATGATACATGATGGCACCAAAGCGGTCTTCGTCTTCGGAAACAGGTACGCTCCTGATTTCTATGAGGGCCTGGTTCCAGAGCAGATGTCAGACGAGATTGACCTTCTTGCTCGTTCCGGAATGATTGGGATTGTTAAAACCAAAAACTCAATGATAAAAGACCCGACAAAAGTAAAAATATTGGGATATGTTTGTGATGAATCAGGCAATATCCTGAATACTCGCAATTTCTCTCTCATAAAGCCCCGGACCTTGGTAAAAAAACATCCTCGTGCAAAGATGATTTTGGTATGTGGTACCTCGATGAACTCGGGTAAAAGCATGGCTGCCGCCGCATGCTGCTGGGCGCTCTCTTCAATAGGCTGTAAAGTCAGGGCCTCCAAAGTTACCGGAACTGCCAGCCTCAAAGACGTCCTGCATATGAACGACGCCGGAGCAAGACCTTACGCCGACTTCACATACCTCGGCTATCCCTCAACATATCTGCTGCCTGAGGCAGAACTGCTTGGAATTTTCAATCAGCTTGACCTCAAATACGCAAACAACCCAAAGAACTTTTGGGTGGTCGAATTTGCCGATGGAATTATCCAGCGGGAAACCAATATCTTGCTCAACTCCCCCGACGTACGAACAAGAATCCACAAATTGATTTTTTGTGCCAACGATGCCTTTGGCGCCATCGGCGGCTTAAATGTCCTGGAAAGCCTCAACCTCAAGCCCGATGCTATCTCAGGTGCCTGTTCAAGTTCTCCCCTGTACATTAGGGAGCTTACAGAATTTACCGACATCCCAGTATTCAATAGTGCCGAACCGGATACAAATAGCCTGGCTAAAATCTTATTTCACCACAGCAAGCACCACAGAACATCTAAAGTCGTTGTCTAAAAGCAACCCGAACAGTTAACAAGAAAATTTTACGTCGCCATATAACCGTCAACGCTTATGCTTCGGTCGTCCTTTTTATCTTCCTCCGCTTGTGAGTGGTCTTTTTTTTGTAATATAGACGGCTTTTCCCTCTTGAATGTTATTCCTCTGCCAGTTATTATCTCCTTGTCCTCTCTGACAAACTCAATATGCTGAAGCAGCGCCCACGCCGTATTTTGCCACCTCATCTGATATCCTCTCTGGTGGGCTTGCTTTTCCATTAAAAGCCGCTTGCCCTTGTTGAAGGCCAGATAATCGAGCGCCTCAGCTATCTGCTCGACCGACGCCTCACCAGGGTCAACCAGAATACCTCTCGCATGGCGGCCTAAAACAAGGCCCGTGGGGCACTTCCTGTTTGAATGTATCAGTTCCATCGCATATCTGAACTTCGTTGCTATCGCAACCCTGCCCGCCCCGAGCGTGTCCGCCAATATCCCGCTCGATATTTGTTGCATCTCTAAATATGGCAGCACCATAACATTCGTCGCCCCATAAAGCTTCAACAAAGTCTTCTCATCCAAAAACGCATCAAGAAAAACAACATCGTATGTTCCGAAATCCACATCCCGCAGTGCTTTGACCCTGCACCAC
>JBAPXT010000264.1:0-6252 GCA_049284355.1 Sedimentisphaerales bacterium | reverse complement strand
GGATATTTCCGATAAAATGGAATCAGTGACATTATTAATTGCGGTAGTAGCAGGTATCTCGATGTTCTTTGTGCGGCCGGTCTTTAGTCTTATCGTATTTATTACGACACTAATATGGTACCCTTATTACCTTACAGTCAAAGTCGGACCGGCGAATTTTTCGGTCTCTCGAATATTAATTGTAGTCATTTTTATCAAGATATTGCTTACCCCTGACATTCTTAATAAGTTTAAATTTGAACTGATAGACAAATTTGCAATTGCATTTGCGGTCTTATGTTTGGCGGCTGGTTTAATAACAACCGAATCGGGATCGATGCTCGTGTATTGGGGCGGCAGCCTATTCGATACCGTCCTTCCGTATTTTGCTGTGCGGATTATGTTGAAGAGCAGTGATGATTACCTGAAGTTATTGAAGTGGGTAATGATAGTCTCAATTCCTCTTGCCATAGTTGCTGTTTATCAGTCTATTACTAGTGACAATCCTTTCGGTTTTTTAGAGCGTTTTAATGCCTTCAGTGAGGGTAAGGAGTACATACCTCTATCCCGTAGCGGTTTTTATAGAGCCAATTTAACCTTTGGCGTTTCCATTATGCTTGGTATTTATTTTGCGATTGTTCTTGGGTGTTGTGCTGGTTTAAGCAAATGCATCAAAGAAGATAAAAGTATCTTATATGCGGGGTTGTTGATACTTGGTTTGGGCGTAGCTGCCTCGATGTCCAGCGGGCCTTTGACGGCTTTGATAGTGCTTGTGGCAGTTTTGCCATTGTACAAATATAGACAATACTGGAAGTTATTTGTCGGACTCCTGATGGCAGGCATTTTATTACTTCAAATCGTCAGTAATACATCTTGGTATGAAGCGTTGTCGCGGCTTACTTTTTCCGAGGACACTGCGTATTACAGGGTTCTGCTTATACGCAAGGCCTTTGGGGGGGGTATGTCCGGGCATTGGCTGACTGGTTATGGTTTGGTAGATCCTGGATGGGGGGATTATTTATTCGGACGAAACCATACCGATGCCTGTAACCATTATATAGAAATTTTAATCGTCTATGGGCTGCTTGGTTTGATTCCTTTTATCGGGCTTTTGGTTGGTGCTTTTATGAAATTGCGGGAAGCCTTTGTGCTGGCAAAAGCGGATAGCGAACGGTGGATAGTTTGGACAATTATGTCAACATTGATAGCTTTGTTGGTTACGTTTATGTCAGTTTCACTGTTTGCCCAGACAAGAACGGTCTTTTATATAATGCTGGCTTTCTGTGCTAATGCGCCATTTATAATCACACAAAAAGTTTTTCCGGTGTACAAGTCCCGTGTTGCTGCTGGTGCTGTTATTGTGCACACAGAAACCGGGCTTGTTCCGCCCAGAATATAGGGTGGTCAGTCCTCGAAGTCACAAACCAAAAATGGAAAACGAACGAAATCGGCAAACAATAGTTTGCTTCGCTGGTTGCGACTGGTGGTACCATAACAGAGGATTGTTTTGTCCTCAAGTGATGACAAGACTTGCGCGGAAATATAAAGTCCTTTTTGTTAATTCATTGGGTATGCGAGTTCCCTCGTTAGGAAAGGACAGCAAACCCTTTAAGAAGGTAATCCGTAAGCTCAAAAGTATTGGTCGGTTCATATGCAGAGTAGAAGCTGGAATGTATGTATTCAGTCCTCTTTCTCTTCCTTTTCTTGGTAACACTCTCGGCAGGAAGCTCAATACATTCCTGGTTTGGGCTCAGGTCAAGCTGGTGATGACATTTTTGGGATTCAGGAATCCCGTCTTTTACATTGGTTGCCCACCGGCCTTAAAGGTGGTCAGAAAGCTCGGGAAAGGGTATTTGATTTACGAACGCACTGACTTGTTTGGAGAAATGCCCGGTGTGGACAAATCATACATAACTTCGCTCGATCAGGAATTGACTCGCTCCGCAAATCTGGTTCTTTGCGTAAATAAAGCTGTATGGCAGCAAAGTCTTTTTGCCAATCAGAATTCGCTTCTCTTGGGTCACGGGGTCGATTTCGAGAGATTCGCTAATGCCGAGGAGACGAATCATATACCTCGAGACATCGCGGCAATCACAAAACCGATAGTCGGTTTTTTCGGAGATATTACCGAAGATGTGTGTGACTTTTCGCTTCTGGAGCGCACAGCAAATAATCTCCATGATGTGTCCATAGTATTGATAGGCCCCATATCATCAGATGTGAAAAAACTGCGAAGACATAATAACATCTTTTTCTTGGGCCAGAAACCATACGAAGAAATTCCGCACTACGGAAAATCCTTCGATGTTGCCATTATGCCATGGAAGAGGAACAGATGGATTGAATTCTGCAACCCGGTCAAAACAAAAGAATATCTGGCCCTGGGAAAACCCATCGTATCAACGGATTATCCTGAGCTGAAGCCCTATCATGATATTGTATACCCAGCTTCCAACGACGAGGAGTTTGTCGCCGGTATCAGGAGAGCACTGGAGGAAGATTCCGATGAATTGAAGCGCAAACGCCAGGAGCGAGTCAGGAACGAAACTTGGGATAGCAAAACCCAGCAAATCATCAACTTTATTGAAAATGACCTGCGCAGGAAGAATGTTACAGACTAATATTGCTACCCAGCCATGTATAGATGTTACCGCGATTGTAGTCAACTACAAAACGCCCGATTTGACCAAAAGGGCAATTGCTTCCGTATTGACTGGCTCGACTGACATGTCCAAAGAAGTCATTGTTGTGGACAACGCTTCGCATGACGGAAGTGTCGAGAAGATAAGAGGACAATGGAACAGTCAGATAACGCTTATCGAAAACGAGGAGAATCTAGGTTTTGCCAAGGCCAACAATCAGGCAATGCGCATAGCAAAGGGCAGGTATTATTTTCTGTTGAATTCGGACGCCGAAATCGTTGACGACTCACTAAAAAAAATGGTTCTCTTTGCCGATACAAACCGGGACATCGGGATAATTGGTTGCAGAATTGTGTCATCTGATGATACCCAGCAGTGTAGCTGCTGGAGAGCGTATAATCTGTCGTACTTGCTGTCTCGGGCATTATGCCTCTACCGCATACTACCAGATGGCTGGTTTGGCACGACGAATATTGAGCTATACGGAAAACCTGGAAGAACACAGCCGGTTGAAGTTGTCTCGGGTTGCGCTATGCTGGTTCGGCGCGAAGCTGCCGAAAAAGTTGGCTTGTTCGACGAGCGGTTCTTTATGTATTGCGAGGATATGGACTGGTGCACGCGAATGCGAAAAGCTGATTATGGCGTATATTTTCTATTTGATGCGTTGGTGTTGCACAAAGAAGGGAGCAGCAGTAGGAGTATACTCGAGCGCATGACAGTGGAACAAAGCCGAAGTGTGCTGCGGTTTATGCATAAAGAATACGGTTTTACAAGAGCGATTCTGGCGAATGTTTTTCTCGGTCTTTTCTTCGCAGTTCGGCTTCCTTACTGGATTCTCAGGTCGTTTACTGGAAGGAATAAGAGCGACGCTAAGCGAATGGCAAGATCGTATGCGCAGGCATTTTGCTGGCATTTGCTCTGGCCTACCTTTACCCGATAGAGACCAAAATGGATATTTGCTGGTACTATCACAGATTGATGATGATGAGCACGGCAGAAGCTCTGTGGCGCGTCAGGCGCATTGGCCGGCAAACAGCAGCGAAAGTTATGCGCGGAGTTCAAGCTCGTAGGTATGTGCCGCGTAATTCAAACTCAGCATCATTTTTAGAGGCGTTTGAAAAGATACAATTCTATGGCCTGTTGGACATGAAACCGAGCGATGTACCCATATCCTGGCAAAAAAACACAATAGCTGCTGCTGATAAGCTTCTGCAGCACAAAATCAAACTGTTCGCTCTCGACGATGTATATCTGGGCAGGCAGATAAACTGGAACCACGAGTACAAACGCAATATTGACACGCCTATAAAATTCAGTCCATGGATGGACTACAGAGACACGAACTCTTACGGTGACTTCAAGTACTTCTGGGAGCTTGCCCGCCTACAGCATTTGATACCACTGGCCAAGGCCTATTATCTCACCGCTGATGCCAGGTATGCCCGCGAGGTAGCCGATGAGCTTGGCAGTTTCGTTCGACAGTGTCCATATCTTCTTGGTATCCACTGGGTGATGCCGATGGAAGCAGCAATACGACTTGTTTCCCTTAGCTGGGTCACAGCGTTTCTGAGGGAATATCTTAGGGAAGATAACAGGACATGCGGGCTTATCGAGTGTATTATTCGTTCTCATTCAGACTACGTTATGCAGAACTTGTCTCGCTTTTCGTCGGCCAATAATCATCTTGTGACAGAAGTGGCAGGTGTGTTTATAGCAAGTACCTGTTTTCCTTTCATGCCGAAAGCCGAGATATACAGAAAAGAAACATATAAAATCCTCTGCTACGAAATAACAAATCAGTTCTATGCTGACGGCGTGAATAAAGAGCAGGCAACACATTACCACATTGCCTGTTATAACTGTTTTCTCCTCGCCAGTCTTCTGAGCAGAGCAAATGGCTTAGACTTTCCTTTGGAATATTGGCAGACGCTTGAAAACGCGGCGAGCTTTGTTTGTGCGATGGCTACAGACGATAATTACCTGTCCAACATCGGCGATAGTGATGACGGTCGCACCGTTGTTCTTTCTGAAGCGGGCAACAACCAGGTGCAGTCACTACTGGTGACTGCTGCGGTATTATTTGACAGAGATGATTTCAAGGCAAAGGCGAAAGATTTCGACGAGACGTCCTTCTGGCTTTTGGGCAGAAGCGGAATTGAAAAATTCAAGTCGCTTTCTGGTTCAGCAGACAGGAGGAATCAGCCCGTGAGATTCGACAAGGGAGGCTATTACATTTTCGAAGCAACTCAACCTGTGCCATTCAAACTGATTTTCGACAGCGGTCCACTTGGTTTTGGAAGTATTGCAGCTCACGGGCATGCCGATGCTCTTAGTTTTATCCTCTACGTTAATAGACTGGAGTTTTTTATCGACCCGGGCACGTACACATATATTGCCAAAGACCCCTTCAGAAACTACTTTCGCTCAACAGCCGCCCACAATACGATTGTAGTGGATGGATTCGATCAGTCGGAGATGGCAGGGCCGTTTTTGTGGACAAAAAAGGCACAGTCTTCTGTGGAGGAGTTTGTTACCAATGAGCATTATTATCGAATAGTCGCCAGTCACAACGGATACAGACGGCTACCCGACCCCGTCATCCATTGCCGTGCCATAGATATTAACAAAAAACTGGCGACAATAACTATAGAGGACCGTATTGAAGCTCAAAACCGCCATACCGTCGCTCAGTACTTTCACTTTTCGCCCGACTGCGAAATACAGATGGTGTCGTCAAATAGGTGGCGTGTAATAAATGGTGATACGGCAATACAGCTAACCTTGGACCGGCGATTAGATTGCAAAGTGCTCAAGGGGTCTGACGACCCTACCTCCGGGTGGTCAAGCAAATCATACGACCAGAAGTTGCCGTCCTTGACTCTGTTTTGCACATATGCAGCAGAACCTGATGATTGCTTGAGAACTACTATTAGGTTGCAGGATTAAAAGAGCACGTCATGATCTGTCAGCCAAGTAACCGTCATGTTTAGCAAATTGGGAGCTACAAAAGAAATATGTGTGGTATTGCTGGCATAATAAACTTCAACATCGAAGAACCTAGCCGGAACACAATCGAACAGATGACCCGCATCCAGCATCATCGAGGTCCGGATGATGAAGGGTTTTTCATTGACAGACACGTGGCCCTTGGACACGCTCGGCTAAGCATCATTGATATAGATGGCAGCAGACAGCCGCTCTGCAATGAGGATGGAACAATATGGGTTGTTTTTAATGGGGAGATTTACAATTTTCAGGAAATTCGCCCGCAACTTCTCGCCAAGGGACACTGCTTCAAAACCAAAGGCGACACCGAGGTATTGGTGCACCTTTATGAAGAATATGGCCTGCAAATGGTTGACTATCTGAGAGGGATGTTTGCCTTTGCCATCTGGGACAGCAATAAGCAGCATCTCTTTGCTGTCCGTGACAGAATGGGCATAAAACCGTTCTATTACTGTCTGAAGGACGGTAATTTTTTGTTTGCATCAGAGCCAAAGGCAATCTTGCAGCACCCGGTTTGCCAGGCCTCGCCTGACCCGGAAGGTATATGGCACTACCTGACTTATCGCTCAGTGCCTGCGCCGGGGACGTTGTTCAGGGACATAAGGAAACTCAAACAGGGCCACTG
>JBAPXT010000263.1:0-3995 GCA_049284355.1 Sedimentisphaerales bacterium | reverse complement strand
CTGTTCGGCAGTTTAATTTTGTATTCGCCGAGATTGATAGTGCTGTCCTTCACTTCGCCGAATGAAACTTCCGACCAGCAAGGCCGAAAACTTCCTGCTCGAACCATCTTCGAAATTGCCCTAACGCAATCCTCAAGGACCTCACCGGCACAGCGAATAATAAAGCCGTTATGTGTCGAACGATGCAAAAAGTTTGATATAAAGACATCTTCCACGACAAACTTCTCTATTTGTTCTCTCAGAAGTTTCAGGAGCTCCTCCTCAGGAGCTGCTGCAAAATCTTTTTTAACCGAGTTAAGTCGCTTTAACAAAGCATCCAGAACACGATGATAAAAATTGCCCAAATCCAGCGGCTCAAACTTAAATTCTTCCCTTTCCTCTAACTCCAATATATATCTGGCAAAATGCTGATATGGACACGCCGAAAAAGTGCTCAGTCTCGTCGCTGAGCTTCTTAGCGGTCTTTCACCGAAAAGCTCTTCAACTATGTTGGCGTCTAACCGCGCAAGATTGTCATAATTTATCGCCGAAAGTACTTCCGACCCCAATTCAGCAAGCTCCTCATCCGATGCAACATCACCCAATAACTCACCGAGCTGGTCTTTTTCCTTCGCTTCAGTCAAAAAAGCGTCCTTCCCTAATTGGCCGCAGAGCAAATCTGCAAGCTCACTTCTGCTATGGACCTGCTCAACGTCATTCTTGTACCCCGCGATTGACTCCTCCTCAAGATTTTCAAATAGCGTCCCCAGATTATCTATAAATTGCGAGCGGGTTGTGGAGCTGCCCTTTTCATCAGTCGAAGGATACGTAACACATAGAAGCTCTCTCGGCCGCGTAAATGCAATATAGGCCAGATACTGCCGTTCAGCCAACTTCTGACTGGCCGTTGCCGCCAGCAGAAAACCAGCCGACTCAGTAACTTTCCTGTCCTCATCCGTCAATATACTGTCGAAACTCACTGGAATCGGAAACTCTCTTTGAGTTGCGCCTATAAGGAAAACCGCCTTCAAGTCAGGATGTCGGCTCCGCTCGATAGAACCTACAAGCACCTGGTCCAGAGTCGGCGGAATAAAAGCCATCGCCATCTGCGAAAATGCCGAATCGAGAATCGCAAAATAATCCTCAGGCGCCATATATTGACCCGTAAAAATCTCGATAAGCTTATCGAATATATCTAAAAGCTCGTTATAAACCCGTTCTTCGATTTTTTCATGAACGCCAAGTCCTTCAAAAAGGTTAAATATAATCCGCACAAATTCTTCTGCGCTTATTGTCCGTGTTGAATTATCAACAGGACAAAGTTTATCTCGAAGTTCAAGCAAAGGTCCGCTGACTTTCAGCCGGATTCGGTTTACACTCTTCTCATCAAACCGCTCGTCTCCCCCGCCCGCAAAGTGCCATTCTTCCCCGCTCATCCAATCGCTTCCTGCTACCCCGAATGCAAGACAGTAATTTTCTAAGAAATCAACCTCACTCCGCTCTATCGGCACCAGGTCCGTCTTAAGAAAACCAAATATGTCGCTGTGGGAAAAACCGTTTATCGCCACTTGCAGGGCCGAACGAAGAAGGCTAATAGCCTTGTGTTGATTCAGGCTCTTCAGCTTATCAATAAAAAACGGTATCCCGTAACCATCAAAACAAGCCCTTATATAGTGCTCATAACGGTCGATGTTCGATGCAATAACTGCAATGTCACGGTATCGACAATCTTTTTTCTTCACTAATTGTAGTATTTCTCTCGCAACAAATTGGACTTCAGCGCGGGCATTGGGTGCTGATATAATCCGAACACTGTCCCCTGCCGGTATCTTTAACGGCTCAGGCTTAAAAATATCACGCTCGATATGGGTAAGCTCTCGGCTGCAGGAAAATCTGACTCCCTCCTTTAAGATTATCGGCTTGGCCAGCCGCAGTTTACTCTTTTTGATTATCTCGACAAGCTCGGCGTATGTTCGTTCCGTCGGGCTGAACATACTCACCGCTTCGAGTTTCGCTGTATCTGGATTTGCCAAATCAATATTTGCCGGGTCTAAACACAGTGCAATTTGAGCATCCGCCGCCGCTTTCAGCAGCTCTGTTAAAATTGCAAGCTCAGACGTCGTAAACCCTGCAAATCCATCGACCCACAACTTTGCACCTTTGGTCAGCGCCGCCGTAGCTACACCCTGTGCGCTGCGCCTCAGTTGAACATCGGGGTCGATGAACCTGCCTTCGATAAACTTCAAATATCCCCTGAAAATCAGCCCGATATCGGCAAATTTCAGTACTGCTAAACTATTACGTTCGTCTTTTTGCAGCTGATTCAGTAGTTGGTCAATATCTTCCGGCGTCTTTGCATACTGATGCAGCTCAGACACAGTTTCCGCTATTTGCCGTCCCAGCCCAGGGAAACCTGCTGTTGAGCCAAACACCTTTAATTTACTTTTATTGTCTCGCAGAATCCTCTGGATTATCATTTGCTGCCCGATGCGCGTTACAGCGGGTTTTGCCGTATTCTTGCCGGATAGTAAAAATTGCAGGCGAGCAAATGAAAGCACACACAATCTGTGATACCCCCCTACTCTTTTATCGCTTAAAATCGCACGCTCCGCCTGATATGTCGCTTGTTCCGGGACCAACAGAATCAGCGGCTTACTATCAACCGCCTCCACTAAGGCATCCGCTATCGCTTTTACGCAATAGCTTGTTTTGCCCGTCCCGCTTCTGCCAAGAATAAATTGAACCGCCATCTGAATCGTCCCTGATTTGAAATCATTCTTCCCTCTATTTTTACCACAACTGGCCGTCGTTTGCAATTTGCTTTTGCCGAACAGACCGCTTTACCTATCCCCTTGGCACAATACCAACAACCAAAAATTGTCCTTGCCGGTAGTTCCTGTCATAATCTGTAGAACCGAAAAATTGCTTGTTAGCAGCACAAGGTTTCGTTATACTTTCACCCCAACATAAAACAAGCTAAGGAAGGACAAAAAAATGAGCAAAAACAAAGGTTTCCTCCCAATTCTTCTCCCAGCCGCCACTGTGTTCTTATCAAGTGCCTGCATAATGGTGCTGGAACTTGTTGCCGGCAGAATCACCGCCAAGTATCTCGGCTCATCTCTGTATACATGGACTTCGGTAATAGGTGTAGTCTTGGCCGGAATTACCGTAGGCAATTATCTGGGAGGCCGTATTGCAGACCGCTTCCCACCCAAAAAGGCGTTGGCTGCCCTCTTGGGAATATCCTCTTTTGCATGTGTGGTAATTATTATCCTGAATAATCTTGTTGGTAGCTGGATGTGGCTGTGGAAGTTGGGTTGGCTGGCACATGTATTTACGCATGTATTTTTGACATTCATGCTCCCTTCAACACTGCTGGGAACGATAAGTCCGGTCGTTGCGAAAATGGCACTCGACCAGGGATTACCTGCAGGCAGAACCGTCGGTGACATATACGCCTTTGGTGCTGCAGGCAGTATTGTAGGGACATTTCTTGCAGGATTTTATCTGATTGCAGTGATGGGTACCATTGCTATCATCTGGACGGTTGGTGCTACCTTATTATTAATGGCGATTCTCTACAGGACCGGACTCAAAGCGATATACCTCTGGGCGGTAATCTTCTGTACCTTAATGACTATGGCAATGTCGCCTTTCCATATGGCACAGGAAATCGGCGTCGAATTTGCGCTCAGAGAAAAACCTGACCCTAAAATTCTTTACGAAGATGAAAGTCAGTATTGCTACATCGCCGTAAGACGCTCTTCGGAAACAATGGATAAACGTGTGTTTATACAGGACAAACTAAAGCACAGCGAAATCACAATGGACGACATACTTGATTTACAATACCCCTATGAGCAGATTTTTGCTGCAGTAACACGGATGTTAAGCCAGGGCAGGGATAAAATTTCGATTTTATCAATCGGGGGAGGAGGGTATGTCTTTCCTCGATATGTTGAGAAAGTCTGGCCCGGCAGTCGCATTGATGTGGTCGAAATCGACCCACGTGTAAC
>JBAPXT010000262.1:0-4015 GCA_049284355.1 Sedimentisphaerales bacterium | reverse complement strand
GGAACTTCCAGTTGAGCAGCCTCCGGCCCAAGGGGCGCTGCCGCAAAGTTCAGAGCAACCATCAGCCCCCGCCCAGACCGGCGGCGAAAATACTGATGCAAATTCGCTCAACAAGTAAGAAAAGCGTAAAACTTGAAATTTCGAGTTTTGCATTTGCTATAGCTTTGAAAGTGAAGTGTCATGATAAATAGTATGACCGGATTTGGTGAAGCGCAGGGCGAGATTAACGGCGCAACTTACATCGTGGAAATTAAAACTGTCAATAACCGCTATTTGAAAACCTATGTAAGGCTGCCGGAGACAGTGGCGTTTCTTGAAGAAGACATTGATAACCTTCTGCGAAAAAATCTCTCACGCGGGGTGGTTGGTTGTGTGCTCCGACTCAAAAACGTTCCGGCAAATGTGCTCTTTGACATCGATGAGGCGGCCTTACGAGCCATTATGGAGAAATTGAGCCGGATTGCCTCTTCGGCCAATACTAAATGCCCCATCGATATTGGTGGGTTGCTGACACTGCCCGGGATTGTCCAGCCAGCACTGCCGGATGAAGAAAAGGCCGAGCAAATCAAAAAGATGGTTCTAAGCATTACGCAAAAGGCAATAGACCGGCTCAAGCAAATGCGTGCCGCAGAGGGTGCTGCCCTTGCAGCCGATTTGGATAGTAACTGTAAAGCTATAAAACAGGACCTCGAGCAAATACGTCCTCGCAGCGGGGTCGTTTTGCAGGAATATCAGAAGAAACTAAAAAAAAGGGTCGATGAACTGCTCGCGGACGCAAAACTCAAATTGGACAAGGAGACCATTGCCAGGGAAGCGGCGGTTTTTGCCGACAGGTCGGATATATCTGAGGAGATTGCCCGGCTGGATTCGCATCTGCAGCAGTTCGCTGAGAGCTGCCAGGGGAATGACCAAGCGGCGGGGCGCAGGCTGGACTTTATCAGCCAAGAGATGCTCAGGGAAGCCAACACCATCGCCAGCAAGGCCTGTGATACCGAGATTATCAGCTGTGTGGTCGATATAAAGTGCCGGATAGACCGGATTAAAGAACAGGTTCAGAATATAGAGTGAGGAAGGGGCTCCATTTGGGAGATATTACAGAGACTCCGATCGCAGTTTTCTCTGCGACTGGGAAGCCGTCAAATGGGAAACTCGACATCGGTTGAATGGAAACTAAAAACTCAAAACTAAGAACTAAAAACAGCAGCGGCAAAGTGGTGGTGGTAAGCGGCCCATCCGGCGTGGGCAAAAGCACTATTTGCAAAAAAGCCGTTAAGCGGTTGAATAACACCCATCTTAGTGTCTCAGTTACCACCAGGCCTAAAGGTAAAAATGAAGTTGACGGCCGGGACTATTGGTTTATATCAGAGGAGCAGTTCCAGCAACGGGTCAAGAAGGGCCTGCTGTTGGAACACGCAGAGGTATTCGGCTATTTCTACGGGACACCTAAGGACAAGGTAGAAGAGGCACTGCAGGCAGGCGAGACCATTATTTTGGAAATCGATGTTCAGGGCGCCAAACAGGTAAAAGCAATATACCCGACAGCGGTAATGATTTTTATCTTACCGCCAAGCCAGAAAGAATTGGCGGAACGCATGAACCTGCGAGGCAGAGAAGATGCTAAAGCGACTGAAAAAAGATTAAACGGAGCAAGTGTCGAAATCGCCGCTGCCTGGCAATACTATGAACATATGGTTATAAATGACGATTTGGAGCAGGCGATAAAAGAGGTGGTGCAAATCATTAAACAGAGTATTGGAGAAAAAAAATGATAGAGGACCTAAAGAGCACAGACATAATCAAGAAAGTCGGCGGTAAATACAGACTAACAGCACTGATTCAAAGACGGATGGCTGAACTGATGGAGGGGGCACGGCCCCTGATTGAGGGCACCAAAGGCAAAACGCAAATGGAAATCGTTATTCAGGAAATCCTGCAGGACAAGATTGCCGCAGACTCCGGGGCCGGTAATATTGACAAGCTGAAAGAATAATTGGGCCGGGCGATGCTCGAAAAAAAATCAAATCGAAATTATCCGAAAAGCTCTCGTTTTGCGGCACGGGGTAAAATGAAGCCCAATATCTTACTGGGTGTCAGCGGGGGAGTAGCTGCATACAAGGCGGTCGACCTGGCCAGCAAACTGACCGCCGCCGGGGCCAAAGTCAATACAGTAATGACGGAAAACGCCTGCCGGCTCATCTGCCCAAAAAGCTTCGAGGCAGTCACCAACTCGGCGGTTTTTACCGACTTGTGGGACACAAACGCTGAGTTCAAAACCGGCCATATAAGTCTGGTTGACTGGGCTGATATTGTTGTCGTTGCGCCAGCAACGGCGAATATTATAGGCAAAATCGCAAATGGCATCTGCGATGATTTGCTCAGCACGACCCTTTGCGTCTGCTGGCCCCTGATTAAATCGGGGGCGGCGCTTCTGGCTCCGGCAATGAACGACAATATGTGGAACAACCCCGCCGTGCAGCGCAATATCAGGACGATAAAAGAGATGGGTTTTCAGCTAATAGGCCCTGTTGAAGGCAGGCTTGCCTGCGGCACAGAAGGCATTGGAAGATTGTCAGAGCCACAGGATATTCTGGAGGCAATCGAAAAAATCGCCTTGAAAATTAAACCCGGGAAAAAATAAGCCATCCAGCAAAATGCATTTTCTAATAACAGCAGGCGGAACTCGCGAATATATTGACCCAGTCCGCTTTATTTCCAATGCAAGCAGCGGCAAAATGGGCTATGCCCTCGCGCTGGCAGCAATCAAAGCCAGCCATAAAGCTACTCTTATCAGTGCCTCGGATTTGCAGCCGCCGGTGGGGGTGGATTTTGTCGGCGTTGACAGCGCCGCTGAAATGTTTGCAGCCGTAAAAAGGTCCTTCACAAAATGCGATTGCCTGATTATGGCTGCTGCAGTTGCGGATTATACACCCGCCAAAAAAACGAAAACAAAAATTAAAAAATCAAACAATAATTTAATAATAAAGTTAAAACCAACGGCTGATATTTTAAAATGGGCGGGAAAGCACAAAAGGAAAAATCAAATCGTCGTCGGCTTTGCTTTGGAAGACAAAAATCTTCGGCGAAATGCTGAGAAGAAATTAAAAGAGAAGAACCTCGATATGATAATCGCCAACACCGCTGCTGCTGTCGGCTCTGACAAAGTTTCTGTCCAAGTAAAAACTCTTGACCGCAAATGGCTGAAACTCCCGCACGCAACCAAAGCCAAAATCACCAAGAGAATTATTGATTTGCTGATCCGCCTTCGCCGAGGCTACTGCGGATAAACCTGTTAATCTTTTATTCCCAAGTCGTTTTTTGTCAGGATGGATTCAAACTCGTAGCCCGCTTTGGTGATATTTTCTTCCGCTCCTTGTTTGCGGTCTATACAGGCGACGATTTTTTTGACCGTTGCACCAGCTTCGGTGATGACCTTTGCCGCTTCGAGGACCTGACCGCCTGTGGTGGCGATGTCCTCGACTAACAAAACAACGTCACCCTTATTGAGCTTGCCTTCGATTAGTTTTCCCGTGCCGTAGCCCTTTTTGCTGTTGCGGACGATAATCCAGTTTTTGCCTGTCTGCATTGCTGTAGCAGCAGCCAAAGCAACGCCGCCCAACTCAGCGCCGGCTATCAAAGTAACATCGCCTGTTACATATTTTGCAAATTCTGCACCGAGGGCTTTTAGAATATCCGGGCAGGTCTCGAAAAGATATTTATCAAGATAGTACTTGCTTTTCTTTCCGCTGCGAAGGGTAAAATCACCTTCCAGATACGATGTTTCTTTAATGCGATTTATTAACTCTTTTCTGGTCACAGCACAAAATTCCTTTATACTTTCAGTTCAACTTTTCTGCCAAGTCCCCTGCGGTATTTTCTGCGGACAGGGGTTACGATGTCTTTTATGAATTTATCGACCTGCTGTGGCGCTCTGCCGATGTAGTCGTTCGGGTTTAAGACTTTTTTGAAATCCACTTTTGCAAAAGCAGGGTCGTTTTTGAGCCGACCTATTAAATCG
>JBAPXT010000261.1:0-9637 GCA_049284355.1 Sedimentisphaerales bacterium | reverse complement strand
GCATAGGCGTGTTATTAGTAAATGACAACGTTGTCAAGGGGTTCGGCCGGAACAGATGATAGAAGATGAAGTTTTGAAATGGCGGTTCAGGCAAGGCAGTAAAGAGGCATTTAGCCGGATATACGAGAAATACCTCGACTATCTGCTGACATTGGCGGTAGGTCTGTCGAATGATTTCAATACTGCCCAAGACATCGTGCACGATGTGTTTGTTCGATTCGCATATTCCCGGGGAAATTTCAGGCAACGAGGGAACCTTAAAAGCTATTTGACAACCTGTGTTGTGAATCAGGCACGCGACCAGATTCGCAGAGACGGGCACCATCGGGACAAATTGGGTCAAGCCGCCAAAACTATCTCCGAGTCGGACTGCCCTGAGAAGGCGATAATAAGCGATGAGTTATCACAACGGCTGAACAAGGCGGTATCTGAACTGCCATACGAGCAGCGAGAGACGGTGGTCCTGCATTTGAAAGGCGGGATGAGATTCAGAGAGATAGCCCAATTGCAGGGCGAGTCAATCAACACCGTTGCTGGTCGATATCGATACGGATTAGACAAGCTGCGGTCAATGTTGAATGATGAGGTGTAAAAATGAGGCCGTCAGAGAAAATAGAAAATGCGGTTAAGAAAATGAATTTTACAGCCGGTGCCGAATTGCGGGAGCAAATCTTGGCCGACGCATTGAAGGCACACGAGCGAACAAGAACACAACCGGCTTTTGAGAGGCCGAATATATGGAGAATTATTATGAAGAGCAGAATAACAAAATTGTCGGCGGCGGCTGCCGTCATTATTATCACAGGCGTAATAGGCCTTCATTTACTGACCGGGACCAGCGCTTATGCCCAGATAGTTGAGGAGATTCGAAATGCCCGCACCGTAGTATACACGGTCATAAAGCAGGCCAACACCGGCACAGGCGAAACTATCAAGATAGACGTGGCATACAGGGAGCCTGGTTTCCTGCGGACGACGACTATCGACGGTTATATCGCGATAGTGGATGCCAACAGCGGCAAGATGATGTCCATTGTGCCGCAGGGTGGATACAGCATCGCTGACTTTAAAAGCTCCGACGTGACAAAGGGTCCAGGGTCTATTATATCCTCCTTCAAGGCGATGAAGGCCCTGCCGGAGAAGGCGGATGAGAACCTCGGAGCAAAGGAGATTGACGGCATTGACTGCGAAGGATACAGAGTGACACAAGGCGACCTGACCTCGATTATCTGGCTGGACGCAAAGACCGGCGACCTTGTGCAGGTGGAACACAAGTACGCCAATTCCCCGGGCATGAACACGATATTGAAGAATATCAAGTTCGATGTCGAGCTGGAGGATTCGCTGTTCAGTTTGACGCCGCCGGCAGGATACAAGCCAATGGGCGTCGAGATGAAAAGTGATGATTCCATCCAGACGGAAGAGACGTTTGTCGCCTGGCTGGGATGGTGGGCCAATGGAAATACCGATGAGACGTTCCCGCCGATGGTGGCTGGGCCAGAAATCGCCAAGGTCTGTATGGAAATGTCCAAGCAGGGCAAGCTCAAAGGCTCTACGTGGGACAAGGTCGACCCCAGCAAGATGTTCAATGCATTGCTTTTCGTGGCCAAACTGCCTATGGGGAGCTGGCGGTACGCCGGCAACGGCGTGAAGATAAATACCCCCGATACGCCGATATTCTGGTATCGCCCGGAGGGCAGCCAGATGTATCGCGTCATCTATGCGGACCTGACGGTGCGCGAGATGGCTGAGGACCAGTTGCCCAAGTAATATGCACCTTCTCTAAATAAACAAACGCCGCCGGGTAAAATGCTCGACGGCGTTTTTTTTATTTTCAAAGGCAGCTAACGGCCCGGCGAAGCTCATCGCAGACAGCAGTAACCTCTTGTCTGCTGAGATTGTTGTAGAAAGGCAGTGCGATTGTTCTTTCGGCGACGGATTCGGTAACGGGGAAGTCACCTTGTTTATAGCCGAAGCGGTCGGCCATAAACGGCTGAAGATGGACGGGCGAAAAATAGTTAGATACCTGAATGCCTTTAGCCCGCATCGCTTCCAGGATTCCATCACGCTGCTTTTGAGAGAACTTTTTTGTAAGCTGAATAACGAAGACGAACCAGCTTATATTGCAGCCGGGGGGTTCAGTGGGGACAATCAGCCGGTCATCATCAGAGAGCATTTCCTGATACCATTTGGCGACCTGTTTGCGTTTGGCTTTGATTTCATCGATTCTGGAAAGCTGGACGGTGCCGAGGACGGCATTTATGTCACTGAGGCGGAAATTATAGCCGAGGCGTTCGTGGCTGAGCCAGGCGCCGGTTTTGCCGCGGCCCTGGTTACGAAGGGAGACGCACATATCGGCTAAATCATCATCATCGGTCAGAATCATACCGCCTTCGCCGGTGGTGATTTGCTTATTCGGATAAAAGGCGAAGACGCTCATCTTGCCGAATGTGCCGGCTTTTTTGCCGTTTAGTTCAGAGCCCAATGCCTCGCAGCTATCTTCGAGTATGGTTAAGTTATTCTTTTTGGCAATTTGGCAGATTTTGTCGAAGTCGGCGGGGCTGCCGAAGGCCTCCACCGGCATAATTGTTTTTGTCTTTTTTGTAATTGCGGATTTGATTTTTGCGGGGTCGATATTGAGGGTTTTCGGGTCGATATCGACAAAGACGGGTTTTGCGCCGGCCATCATAATAGTGGTCGCGGAGGCGATGAAGGTGAAGGGGGGGACAATGACTTCGTCGCCGGGGCCGATTCCCAAAGCCGAGATGCATAAAAACAAACCGCTTGTTCCGCTATTGACCGCAACGGCCCGCTTTCTGCCTACAAATTTAGCGAGGGCTGCTTCAAATTCCGGGACCTTCGGGCCGAGTGAAAGATTGGAAGTGCGAAGGACGGCACAGACCGCTTCGATTTCTTTTTCGGTGATATCCGGCCGGGACAAATATATCCGCATAAGAAAATATCCTCATCAAAAAGCACAAGAGCATAAAAACCGTATTTTACCGTCTGCGGGGGGCAAATCAAAGGATTTTCTTGCAGCGGTGGCGGGTTGACTTTAAAATGCGATTTTTCAAAGTCTAAAAAGCAAGGGGAATGTATGTTGGCGAGATTATACAGCGTAACGTTAGTGGGGATTGACGGCGTTATTTGCGAGGTTGAGGTTGATGTTGCGCGGGGCGGATTCGAGAAGTCATTAATCGTAGGGTTGCCGGACGCCGCTACAAAAGAGAGCACTGAGCGGGTCAAAAGCGCAATTATCAATTGCGGCTACAAGTATCCCAAAAAGCAGTCATTAATAAATCTGGCACCTGCTGATGTCAAAAAAGTGGGGCCGGCTTTCGATTTACCCATTGCGCTGGGTATGCTCATCGGGGATGGCGTCTTAGTCAGCTCGGTACTTAAGGATTTTGTGATTATCGGCGAATTAGCGCTGGACGGGCGAGTTCGAGAAGTTAACGGCGTATTGAGTATGGCGATGACCGCTGCTGCAAATGGTTTTAAACGAATGATTGTTCCTTTGGAGAACGCTGAGGAAGCGGCAGTTGTTCAGGATGTGGAAGTATATGGCGTCGGCTCGCTGGCGCAGGCGGTGAGTTTTCTTTCGGGGCAGCTGGCGCTGGAGACGACGACCGTTGATATCGACGAGCTTTTTAACGCAGCGGCAAACTATGAGGTTGATTTCGCGGACGTTAAGGGACAGGAAAGCGTCAAGCGTGCGCTGACCATAGCCGCAGCCGGGGGGCACAATATAATGATGATAGGGCCGCCAGGGGCAGGCAAGACGATGTTGTCACAAAGATTGGCAACGATTCTGCCGGGGTTGAGCCTGGAAGAATCGCTCGAAACAACGCGTATATATTCATCTGTTGGATTATTGGGCAAAGGCAAGGCGTTGCTGGCCATTCGTCCTATCCGGATGCCTCACCACACAGCCAGCGGACCTGCCCTTGTAGGCGGTGGCACGAACCCGCGGCCGGGTGAACTATCGCTGGCACATTTCGGGATATTGTTTCTCGATGAGTTCGCCGAATTTCCAAGGCATATTCTTGAGATGATTCGCCAGCCATTGGAGGACGAGTTTGTTACGGTATCACGTGCCAAAGGCACTATTCGCTTTCCCGCTCAATTTATGTTAGTTGCGGCGATGAATCCGTGTCCGTGCGGTTATTTCGGCACGGATTCGAGAAGGTGCAAGTGCACGCCAGGCCAGATTGAGCGGTATCTGTCGAAAATATCGGGGCCGTTGGTGGACAGAATCGATATTCACATCGATGTGCCAGCGATAAGTTTCAGCAAGCTGCGCAGCAAAGCAGGCCAGCTCGATTCAGCGACGATGAGAGAGGATGTTATCAGGGCCAGAGATGTTCAGGGGAAGCGATTCGACAACGACAAGACTATGACAAACGCGAGAATGAGTCACAAGCAGGTCAGAAGCTGGTGCGAACTCGACTCAGCCAGTGAAATGCTGCTCAAGCAGGCGATGACCGAATTTGGCCTGTCGGCACGTGCGCACGACAAAATATGCAAGGTCGCCCGAACGATAGCCGACTTAGCTGGGTGTGAAAGTATCCAGCCTGAACATATCGCCGAGGCAATCAGTTATCGAAAATTAGACAGAAAACTATGAAGCTGGTACAGCATCGCAAAAATTATTTTAATTGCGCAGCGACGCATCAGAATCCTAAAAAATCTGGAGGGCGGCAATTAAGATGAACTCGAAAGGCAATGTTATCGTGGCACAGTCCGGCGGGCCGACCGCGGTAATCAATTCAAGTATCTGCGGCGTAATCCAGGAGGCACTCAAATCGGGCAAAATCGGCCGAGTGATAGGCGCAACCAACGGCATATTAGGCGTCTTAGAGGAAGATTTGTTCGATATTTCGACTGAGAAGCCTGAAACCATAGAGGCGCTAAAGCAGACACCTGCTGCAGCTCTCGGCTCATGCAGATACAAACTAAAATCACTCAAAGAATCCAAGACTGATTTCGAAAGAATACTTGATGTCTTCGGAGCACATAATATTCGTTATTTTTTCTATGCTGGTGGCAATGACTCAATGGACACTGCCGACAAGGTCAATAAGCTGGCAGCAGAGAGCGGTTACGAATTGGTTTGTATAGGCATCCCGAAAACGATTGATAATGACCTTGCTTTGACGGACCACAGCCCGGGCTATGGCAGCGTAGCCAAATATGTCGCGACCTGTGCAGCCGAGGCCGGCCGAGATACAGAGGCACTGTATACAACAGATGCCTGCACGATTCTGGAGGTAATGGGAAGAGACGCCGGCTGGATAGCAGCGGCAACAGGTCTTGCTGCGCGCAGGCCGGAAGATGCACCACATCTTATATATATGCCCGAAGCGGCCTTTTCCTTCGATAAGCTTGTAAGTGACGTCAAGGAAGTGCTCAAGGATCTCGGCAGAGTCTTTATCGTTGCAAGCGAGGGACTCAAAGATGAAAAAGGCGAGTACATAGCAACAGATAAAGGGGCGTTCGACAGGGACAGCTTTGGTCATGTTCAACTCGGCGGGGCAGCGGAGATGCTCAAGGCGGTCATCGAAAAGGAAGTTGGCATAAAGGCCCGGTCCAATAAGCCGGGCACAAACCAGCGAATCGCTATGCACTTTGCATCGCTGACAGACGTCAAGGAAGCGTATATGTGCGGTCAGATGGCTGTTAAAGCAGCTTTGGCCGGCGAAAACGGCAAGATGATAACCCTCGTTCGGCAAGATGGACCTGAATACAAATGTAAGACGGGCCTTGCAGAGCTTAGTGACGTTGCTAACGGTGAGAAGAAGGTACCTGCTGAGTACATAAATGATAAGGGCAATCATATCACCGATGCAATGCGTGATTATGTAAGGCCGTTAGTCAAGGGTGAGGCACCTATTACTATCGGGGAAGACGGCCTGCCGGTGTTTATGAGATTTGAACGCAAGCGACTGGGGAAAAAGCTGCCAAAATATCTGTAATAACGTCGAAGGTGCGATGTGATTTTAGGAAAGTATTCATTCGGAGTCGGGGACAGATTAGGCCGTCAGGGGAAAGCCCAGCTGCAGGCCATAATAAATGCAAAAAAGCACGGCGTTAACATTACGCCGGTCTGGAATAAATCCCACCGTGAACATACAACTATCAAAACTGCGCCCGGCGATGTCCGCACCGAAGCTGAAGAGGTGGTGAAGGCCTTGGGATGGAAGGGCCCGTTCTATGTGGACGCAGACCATATAGGGCTGAAAAATGTCGACCTGTTCATCGATTCAAGCGATTTTTTTACTATCGATGTCGCCGACTTTGTCGACCAAGCTATAGATGAAAACGAGGTAACAGCTTTCGTCAACAAACACAAAAAGTACATCGGCCGCCTGTCGGTTCGCGGAATCGATAAAACCTTCAAAATCATGAAAGAACAGATAGTTGCTGTCGCACATAAGTTTCTGCCTGCGATTAAACAAGCAGGTAAGATATACCGTCACATCGAAGCAGCCAAAGGTATCGGGACTTTTGTCACCGAGATTTCGATGGATGAGACCGACCAGCCACAAACACCCATTGAAATGTTTTTTATTCTCGCAGGTGTTGCAGATGAAGGCATCCCGGCCCAGACGATAGCTCCAAAATTTACCGGAAGATTCAATAAGGGTGTCGATTATGCCGGTGACGTCGTGCGGTTTGAAAAAGAGTTCGAAGAGCACATTGCCGTTATTGCTCTGGCGATTAAGGAATTCTCTTTACCTGAGAACCTGAAATTAAGTATTCATTCGGGCAGTGACAAGTTCTCAATTTACAGGTCAATAAACAAGGCGATAAAGAAATTCGATGCAGGGGTGCATATTAAAACTTCCGGCACGACATGGCTGGAGGAACTGGCCGGTCTGGCTGCTGCCGGGGGAGACGGGTTAACAATGGCCAAGCGAATTTACGTCGAGGCCTTGTCGCGATTCGATGAACTTTGCAGGCCATACGCTGCGGTCGTCGATATCGATAAGGACAAGCTGCCTTTGCCGGAGGTTGTTGACCGGTGGAGCGGCGATGAATTCACGGATGCACTGCATCACGACCGAACCTGCGATAAATACAATCCTGATTTTCGCCAGCTTCTGCACGTGGCATATAAAATTGCCGCTGAAATGGGCACAGATTATTTGAACGCACTGGAAAAATATGAGAGAATAATCTCACGAAACGTGACGAAAAATATTTACGAGCGGCATATAAAACCTATCTTTATGGAATAATCGTATAAGGACAAAATAAAATGAAAGAATTGTTCGACCTGAAGGGTAAAGTAACCGTCATTACCGGGGGCGGCGGCGTTTTGTGCGGAACGATGGCCAAAGCGATGGCTAAGGCGGGGGCAAAGGTTGCCGTGCTGGATTTAAGTAAGGAGGCAGCCGTCAAAGTTGTCAATGATATCAAGGCCGATGGAGGGGAGGCCATCGCTATTAAATGCGATGTGCTCCGGAAGGACAGCTTAAAAGCCGCCAAGGAAAAAGTAAATGCTGAGTTTGGCAAAATAGATTTTCTGATTAACGGCGCCGGGGGCAACAAGAAAGATGCGACAACATCGGATGGTTTATCGTTTTTCGATTTGCCGGCAGAGGCGATACGCGGAGTGTTCGACCTGAATTTTTTGGGAACGGTCCTGGCCAGCCAGGTTTTCGGGAAAGATATGGCGAAAAAGGGAAGCGGGGTCATATTAAATATATCGAGCATGAATGCGTTCCGACCTTTGACTAAGGTTGCGGCTTATTCGGCTGCCAAAGCAGCGGTCAGTAATTTTACGCAGTGGCTTGCGGTGCATATATGTCAGAATTATTCGAAGAATATCCGCGTCAACGCAATTGCGCCGGGATTCTTTTTGACCGAACAGAACCGGTATCTGCTGACTAATGAGAAGAGCGGGAAGCTGACAGCGAGAGGCAAGACGATAATCGAACATACGCCGATGGGAAGATTTGGCCAGCCGGAGGATTTAGTTGGAACGGCTTTATGGCTGCTAAGCGATGCAGCGAAATTCGTTACCGGCATCGTTGTCCCTGTCGATGGTGGCTTCTCAGCCTTCAGCGGGGTTTGATTCACCGCGGAGAACGCAAAGACCGCAGAGATTTTTAAATATTGCCGCAAAAAGGCACAAAAAGCACAAAAGGATTTCACCGCGGAGCACGCTGAGATCACAGAGTTTTATTTTTTTAATCACTGATTTCACTGATTTTCACGGATTTTTTTGCCGGGTGCTTTTTGAATCCGCCGGAGGCGGATAGTTGTTTTGATAGATCCCTCGACTGCGCTCGGGACAAGATTGGCTTCGTTTGGTATAATTTAATTCATTTTGATTGAAATTTCCTTTCAGCGCAGACCGTTAGCAGACACCAGACGCCGGACGACAGACGACGGTGGACGAAAGAAAAAAACGAACTCAAAATACAGAACTCAGAATAAAGCAAACATAAAAATCGAAACCATAAACAAATTCAAAAATACAATCTCCCCTCATTAATAAGGCGAACATGCGCGTTTGATGCGAAAAAGGTTCTTGATTCTCGATTCTCGTAACTCGATGTGAGAAAAGGGATAAGAATTTTTTTACGGAATTGTATCTTTGACAAAGCAAAGGAGAATGTTTGATGGATATAATTGCCAATATCTTTAGAACAGCCAGCGAAATCAGTTGGTATGATATTTTTGTAGGTTGTGTGTCGGGTTTTTGCTTTTGTATTGGGCTAAATTTGATATTGAAAAGCTGTTATCGTAAATAAAGGTAACGCTTTGTTAAGTATATAATTCCCTTTTTTCATTTTTTTTGTTTTTGATGTGCGGGTAGCTGCGCTTTTGATTGATTTTTTAATCGCAGATTACGCGGATGGTTTTCAGCCACGAATTCACACGAATAAGCACGAACGAAACCAACATGGAGAAGGCAGATTACGCGGAAAATTTTGGCGTTGTAAAAGGGGATGGTTTTGATAGAATCGGTGGTAAGAACAATTCAATAACGAAGTAAGTCGGTATTGCGGCGAGAAATGTTTAATTAGAACTGGGAGGACGCATAAATGGCAGATCAAAATCAACAAAAGGAAACTCTGATGCAAACGGATTGGATTTCCGAACTCGTGAAGCCCAAACCCAGCAATATGGCAAAAATAATCACTGCATGGGATGGTTTGAGCATCGAATCGCAGATTGAGATACTTATGCAATTGCGAAAGATGTTACCACCATCTGAAAGCGGACTTCAATATCACCTTGCTAAGAAGGTGTATGTCAAAGCACTCGAAAGCAAGAACGCATATGTTCGGTATCTGGCAGCGAAAGGCCTCGCCTATTTAGACAAAGATAACGAGAACGACAAGGCAATCTTAAAGATAATTGAAAACGATGTGGCTCCTTTTGTGCGACACTGGGAACTCGAAGAAGGTGTAATTTTTAGTTGGGGAGATGATGTCTTTAAAGACCCAGCAAAATTTTGGGGATTGCCAAGGGAAACACGACTTGCCAAGATGGGCGGGTTATCAAATGTATTTTCAAAAATAGCAGAAGTCTTAATTTTTGCTGTGGAAGGACCTTTAACAGAAGGTCGTATTAGCGAGGAAGAGATAGAAGAGATTATTTGTGAATATGTAATGCGTTTACG
>JBAPXT010000260.1:0-26341 GCA_049284355.1 Sedimentisphaerales bacterium | reverse complement strand
GGCTATGTCAGGAGTCAAGCGAGTTACTCAGACGGCGGTTAGCATAGCAAACGAGGGCAACCTTATCCATCGTGTTCCCGTAGGTAATGAAGGTCGGGAAATTCGTAATCTTGCCTTGGCTTTCAATAATATGCTGGAGCGAATTCAATCGCTTGTATCGGAATTGAGAGATGTAACCGATAATATCGCACATGACCTGCGCAGCCCAATTACCCGTATCAGGGGTATTGCCGAGACAACACTAACCAGCAATGAGAATCTTGACACTTATCGCGAAATGACAGCAACCATCATTGATGAGTGTGACATGCTTGTGGGGATGATCAACACTATGCTAGAAATCGCAGAAACTCAGGCTGGTGCGGCTAATTTTGAAGTTGCTCCCGTCGATATCATAAAGATAGTCAAAGATGCACATGAATTATTTCAACCCGTGGCGGAAGATAAAAATATAACGTTGGAGCTTGATGTTCAGAACGGGGTAAAAACAGTTCTGGTTGCCGGAGATACAACAAGACTTCAGAGGGCAATAGCGAACCTGCTGGATAATGCTGTTAAATATACAGATTCCGGGGGAAAAGTTACAGTATCTGTCGAGCGGACGCAGACACAAGTGAAAATTTCAGTTAGCGATACAGGCCTTGGTATAGAGGAGAAAGATATCACTCGTATTTTTGATCGCTTTTATCGGGCGGACACAAGCCGTTCCACGGCCGGAAATGGATTGGGGCTTAGTCTGGCTCACACAATTGTCCAGGCGCACAAAGGAAAGATTGTCGTAGAAAGTACACCCGGCAAGGGAAGTACATTTACCATTCTTATACCTTGCATATCTGACACGAACTAACCCAAAGACAACATTACCAAAAGGTAATCTTGCGGTAAGTTTCTAGTTAATAATATCCCTGTAAGCTTTTAATATACAAATACCATAAAAAACGAATTAGAAGATAGCCTTATGGTAAAGACTATTAGGGTATTATTTTGCATATGCGCACTAATAATGAAAAGTGGGATAGCCAAGTAACAAGTTCTTAAGTTTCCCCACGATTAATCGACAGGAATAGAAATGAGGATATTGTTTGTTTATCCGGAGATTCCAGATACATTCTGGAATTTTAAACATGTCTTGAAATTTATCTCACGAAAAGCAGGTCTTCCTCCTTTGGGCGCATTGACTGTTGCTGCAATGCTGCCTAAGGAGTGGGATAAGAAGCTTATAGATATGACAGTAGAACCTTTACGTGATGAAGATATTGTATGGGCGGATTATGTATTTATAAGCGGGATACATATACAAAAGAAATCAGCAGAGAAAGTGATAGCTTTATGTAAAAGGTTAGGAGTTAAGGTTGTTGGCGGCGGACTTCTTTTTACCGGCAGACCGGAGTATTTTGACGATGTTGACCATCTGGTTCTTAACGAAGCGGAAGTGACTTTGCCATTTTTTTTGGAAGATTTAAAAAATGGCTGCACAAAACATATTTATAAAACTGAAGGGTATGCAGATGTTAGAGATACCCCTACACCGCTATGGGAACTAATTGATATAAAAAAGTATGGATCTATGAGTATTCAGTATTCACGGGGCTGTCCTTTTAGTTGCGATTTTTGCAATGTCACCTCACTTTTTGGCCGGAAGATGCGGACTAAAACCAGGGAGCAGATATTAAAAGAACTCGACAGGCTTTATTCGATAGGCTGGAATAGCGACGTATTTTTTGTTGATGATAATTTTATCGGAAACAAAACGGAGTTAAAAAAGGAGATTCTCCCTGCAATAGTCGAATGGATGGCAAAAAGGAACTATCCTTTCTTTTTTAATACACAGGTTTCAATCAATCTCGCTGATGACGAGGAACTTATGGGTTTGATGGTTAAAGCAGGTTTTTGGTCAGTGTTCATAGGAATAGAGACGCCGGAGGAAGAAGCATTAATTGAATGCAGGAAGTTCCAGAATATAGGCCGAGACATGATTGCTTGTATTAAGAAAATTCAGCGTTTCGGGCTTGAGGTGCGAGGCGGTTTCATTCTGGGATTTGACAGCGACCGCCCGAACGTATTTGAATCGCTGGTTAAGTTTATTCAGGAAAGCGGTATTGTTATAGCTATGGTTGGATTATTGGATGCTCCTCGCGGCACCAGACTTTATAATCGGCTTTCGGCGGAGGGCAGATTGTTAGAAGATTCGACGGGTGATAATACCAACTTTACAATTAATTTTATTCCTAAGATGAACTATACCGAGCTTTTGGCGGGTTACAAAATGGTTATCGATAAAATCTATTCGCCCAAGTACTACTATCAACGTGTTCTGACATTGCTGAAGAATTACGAGCCTTTGCAAACAAAACAGAATTTCAGATTGGACATCGAAGGATTGAAAATATTTCTTAAGAGCGTATGGTTCCTGGGTATAAGGCAAAATGGCAGAGTCCGCTACTGGAAGCTTATTTTGTGGTGTTTGTTCAAGCGGCCGCAGAATCTTGAATTAGCAGTGATATTGACTATTTACGGGGTTAATTTTCGTAAATTTTTTGGGATAGCACAGGATAGTTGAAGGGCTCTCTTTGTTAAAAGGCTAAAAAGTAATATTGATGACGGAAAATTTTTGACAAGCTTTTTATGGAAGCAAGAATTATGAAGAAGATAGAAGTATTTGGTTTGCAGACCATTCCGAAAATCAGACAGGGTGATAACCTCGCTGAAATCGTGTTCAGATGCACCGAAAAGGAAATGGGCGGGTTGAAGGAAAAGGACATCGTTGTATTAACCAGCAAAATTGTCTCCAAGTCGCAGGGACGAATACGCAGGGTGGATGATGTTGTGCCGAGCGAAAAGACACTGTACATATCGAAGAAGACGGGCAAGGACGCCAAGTGGCTGCAAATGATTTTTGAGGAAGGTCACAATATTCTGGCAGTAATGCCATTGAAGGGTATAATTGCAAAGCATATCTTCCACGCGTCGTGGGACATCGCAGTGACAACCAGGCTTGTCAAAGAGGAGCAGGCTATTTGCTTCACTGTTGGTAAAGATGGGCGGCTATGTACCTGCGACGCCGGTATTGACGATGACAACCATGAAGATGGTACTGTTGGTTTATTACCCGAAAGCCCAGACGTAGCAGCAAGTGAGTTACGAGAAGAACTACAGAGGATAACAGGCAGGAAAGTTATGGTGATTTTATCCGACACCGAGATGATACCGTTTGGCACAATGGATTTTGCCATTGGCTCCTCCGGCATCGACCCTGTTTCAAAACAGTTCGGTCATAAAGACATATTCGGCAGACCCAAGTTCGGCGGCATTGACCTTACCGCACATGAATTGTGCTCTGCCTCCGCTCTTGTCTTTGGCCAGACTGACGCCAGCATTCCAGTTGCCATAATCCGCGGCTGCGAATACGAAATCAATGAGACAGCCAACATTGCAAACACGCTGCTTCCCGGCTCAAATGATGGTGTCTTAGATGCTATCAGAGCCACGCTCAAGGCCACTTCCTATACCAAGCCCTTTCTTAAGCGTCTGCTTCTCCAAATCGCCGCGTGGTTTGTATAGGAGCTTTTCGCTGCATAAGGGTATTAATGAAAATTAGAAGAAGAATTATCATTAACGGTGTGCTTCCAATAATATTGGTTATAGTTTTTATTGGCGGATGTCAACAGTATCGGCCGATGCCTCTTGACAACGCGGCTGTTGAAAAGGCACTGGTTGTTCCGCCGGAACAAACACTTCGTGTAAAATCGCAGTCCCTGAACCATCCTATGATTCCGCCTATAACATTAGATTTTTCAGACGGCTTGTCGCCGGATGAGGCGTCCGTACTCGCTGTGCTTATTAACCCATCATTAAAAGCGGTGAGAAACAAACGTGGAATTGCCGCCGGCGAATTAATACAGGCGGGCCTTTTACCAAATCCGCAACTGAGTTTAGTTAGTGAAAGAGTAACCGGCGGAAACACTGAAGATACTGTCAGCGCTTTCAGTCGTGGAATAAGCTGGGACGTGATGGAACTTATTTCCCATTCTGCTCAAGTCAGCGAGGCTAAAAAAAACAGAGATTCCGTATATCTCGATGTTGCCTGGCAGGAATGGCAAATTGCCGAGGCTGCAAAGACCGCTGTTTACGACCTTTTCAGTTTTCGAAGTCAGCTTGATATAGCTATGGATTCCGACCAGAAGCTAAAAGAGAACCTCAACATAACCCAAAAGGCGCTTCAGGCCGGACTTGTGACGGAACTGGATGTTTCGGCCGCCGAGACTACAAGTCATCAGGCGCATGCCACTGTTCTGGAACTGCAAAGACAGGTTTCGGAACAAACGTTGTCATTAAACCAGATTTTAGGCCTGAGCGCCGATGCCAATACGATTTTACAAAATGACATCGAATTGCCTTCATCTTTGGAAATTCCTACGGCGGACAAATTACTCAACGACTTGGAAAAACGACGGCTCGACCTTGTGGCTCTGCATCTGGGATACGAAAGTCAACAGGACAATCTTCGGGCGGCCGTGCTTAATCAGTTTCCTCGAATCAATATCGGTTTCACCAGGGCTCGCGATACCGGCAATGTAATTACAACCGGCTTTGAGTTATCAATCGACCTGCCAATATTTAATCGAAACCAGGGACAGATTGCGATAGAGCGCGCGACTCGTCAGCAGCTTTTTGACGAATATGTCAACCGCATTTTTGAAACTCGAACAGACATCGCAAAATTAACCGCTAATATTCCACTGATTATTAATCAAATAGAAACGGCCCAGGCCGCGGTGGTCAGCGGCAAAAAACTTGTCGAAACATATCGCACCGCGATTGAAAAAGGACAGGCGGACGTATTGAGTTATTATACCGCCTGGAACGACCTGAACGGCAGGCAAATAGAAATTATCAAACTCAAACAGCAGCTTGTTGACACTCGCATCGCACTGGAACTGGCGACGGGACTATACAGCCTTAATGAGTTAAAAGTGCCCGACAGCAATTCGATTAAAGAGGTAACAAAATGAGAAAAAAATACGCAATTTATATAATTATCGCATTAATCTTAATCGCCGCAATCGCTGTTATAGCGTATAGGCATTTTTTCGGTGCAGGCTCTGAATCTGAAAAAGGTCCTGTCGCTAAAGTCCAGGTTGTTACGTTAGAACGCGGCAAAATCGAAAAAACCATTACGGCTTTCGGCACCGTTGTAGCGGCAATTGGGAAAACTCAAACTTATAGTGTGCCCTTCGAATCCCAGGTTCGCCAGGTTCTTGTAACGGCCGGACAGACTGTGGATGTCAATACTCCTTTGATTGAGATTTCACCGAGTCCCGAAAGCCTGCTTAAATTCGCACAAGCTCACGCAGAAAGAGATACCGCAAAAAATAATATCGAGCTTGTCACGCAGCGTGTGGAAATGAAACTTGCCACGCGTCAGGATATGGTATCCGCTCAGCAAAGCTACGAAGCAGCGGAGCTTAATCTAAAGAGCATGGAAGAACAAGGTTCAGACAAGAATAAGACAATTCTTGCCGGCTCAAAGGGACTGGTTAGTCAAATATCAGTCGAGCAGGGCCAGATTGTTCCTGCCGGCACTCCTATGATTGCGACGATTGGTGAAGACCAGATATCTGTAATTCTCGGGGTTGAAAATGAGGATATCGGTCTGCTTCAGACAGGACAGGATGTTCGCCTTTACCAGGTTAATACCGTGGAAAAAAAGATGATTAATGGAAAAATTGGATTGGTTACGCATCGCGTCAATCAGCAAACACGTATGGTTGATGTTTTCGTCATACCGCAAAGCGGCAAAGACCTTCTTCTAAACCAGTATGTAGAAGTAAATATTATTATTAAATCAGCCGAAGGTTTTCTGGTTCCGTGTTCAGCGGTATTGCCCGAAGACAGCAATTACGTACTCTACACTGTCGACAAAGACCATGCTGTCAAACACGTGGTTAATATCGGCTTGAAAAATTCCCAGCAGGTTGAGGTGATATCGGACGAGCTTCAGCAGGGCCAGCAGGTTGTTGTGGCAGGCAATTACGAGCTTGAGAACGATATGTCGGTTAACGTGGAGCAAAAACAATGAAAGTTTCTAACTGGATACAGTCTCATCGCCGCTCCATACTTTTTCTGCTGGCTGCATTCGGCGTCGCCGGTTTCTTTTGCAGTTTCAGCCTGCCGGTCAGTCTTTTCCCGCGAGTAAATTTTCCCCGGGTCGTTGTCAGCATCGAAGCCGGCGACAGACCGGCTGAGCGTATGGCTATCGAAGCTACCTGGCCGGTAGAGGAGGCGGTCCGTTCAGTACCCGGCGTTCGAAGCATCCGTTCAGCAACAAGCCGCGGCAGCGCGGACATTTCGATAAATTTCGACTGGGGCCAGGATATGGTAAGTTCCATGCTCCAAGTAGAATCTTCAATCAATCAGATAATCAGCGATTTGCCGAGCGGCACAAGCTTTAATGTCCGCCGAATGGACACAACAGTCTTTCCTGTATTAGGCTACAGTCTTACTTCAGATACTCATTCTCTGGTTGAATTGCGTGATATCGCTTTATACCAGATTAGGCCCGTTCTTTCGAGCATTACCGGCGTCGGACGCATCGAGGTTCTGGGGGGCGACACTGCCGAGTATCAGGTAATAGTCGACCCTGCCAAACTGGACTCTCTGGAATTATCGCTTGAAGATGTGGCAAAAGCCCTTTCAGCGGCTAATGTCCTGACCGCTGTGGGAAAGCTTGAAGAAAATTATAAGCTCTATTTGATAGTTTCCAATACGCAGTTAAACAGCTTCGAGGAAATAGGCCGGACTATTTTACGTTCAGGTGAAAACGGCCTTGTCCGGCTCGATGATGTCGCGACAGTCAATAGGTCTACAGTGCCGCAGTGGACCCGCGTAACCGCCGACGGTCATGACGCTGTAATCTTTCAGGTATATCAGCAGCCTGGCGGAAACACTGTTCAGATGAGCAAACAGATTATTTCTGAGCTTGAAGATTTAAAGAAGATGCTGCCGCCCGATGTACAAATCGCAAACTGGTATAATCAAAGCCATCTGATTGTCTCCTCAGCGGCAAGTGTGCGCGACGCGGTAATTGTAGGAGTTATATTGGCCGCAATAATTCTTTTTATGTTCCTTCGCAATTTCAGAGTTACGCTTATCGCCTCTATCTCACTGCCGATGGTTCTTGCCTCGACTGTTCTTTTGCTGTCCGTGCTGGATATGAGTTTTAATATTATGACACTGGGCGGTATGGCCGCTGCCGTTGGTCTGATTCTTGACGACGCCATAGTTATGGTTGAGCATATTATTCGCCGCCTTCGCACAGGCCAGGGGCACTACAGGGACCGCGTTATGGCCGGGGCCAGAGAATTTACCAAACCGCTGCTGGGCTCTTCTCTGTCAACTATTATTATCTTTGCTCCTCTTGCTTTTCTTTCCGGCGTAACAGGAGCTTTCTTCAAAGCACTTTCCCTTACTATGGCTACAGGTTTGATTATTTCCTTCTTCGTCGCCTGGCTGGCCGTACCATTGCTTGCGCTGCATATGCTGAGACACGAAGACACCGAGCAGGAGGAAGGCGGACGATGGACCGATTACGCCAAACGAATCTATGAAAGACTAATGCAAAAGGTTTTGCATAATCCATTGCTGATTATTCCGCCTGTCGCGGTATTACTGCTGGCCGGCTGGCTTGCATATACGCAAATCGGTTCCGGTTTTATGCCTGTAATGGACGAAGGAGGCTTCATATTGGATTACGTATCTCCCGCTGGCACTTCACTGACTGAAACCGACAGGCTGCTGCGCCAAATCGAAACAATTCTGCGCAATACAAAAGAAGTCGAAACATACTCCCGCCGGACAGGAATACAGCTCGGCGGCGGCCTTACCGAGACCAACCAGGGAGATTTCTTCGTCAGGTTGAAACCTTTTCCAAGACGCGGCATCGAAGAAGTAATGGATGATGTCAGGCAGCAGATACAAAATACTGTGCCAGGCCTGGAAATTGAAATGCTTCAGCTTATGGAAGACTTTATCGGAGACCTCACGGCAGTCCCACAGCCAATTGAGATTATACTGTTTTCAGATGGCAACAAAACACTTATGCAGTTGGCGCCGCAGGTAGCCTGGGCAATAGAGAAAGTCCGAGGTGTAGTTGATGTTAAAGATGGAATCGTTTTAGCCGGTGATTCCCTTGATATACAAGTCAATCGGGAAAAGGCTGCCTTGGAAGGAATTGAACCGGCAGAGATTACTAATATCCTGGAAAGTTACCTGACCGGCCTTGTTACCACCCAGATACAGATGGCACCAAAGATGATTGGTGTGCGCGTATGGATTCCGAAAGAAAAGCGTTCTACAATCGACAACCTTGATAAACTTCGGCTCCGCGCTCCGGATGGACATCTGGTTCCTCTGAGCCGGGTTGCTAAGGTCAGTATAATTACCGGTCAGCCCGAAATAATGCGGGATAATTTAAAACAAATGATTGCCGTAACAGGACGTATCAGCGGACGAGATATGGGCTCGACAATAAATCAGATTACCGGTATTTTGAATAAGCCGGGATTTCTGCCTGCGGGCGTTTACTACACAATGGGCGGATTGTACCAGCAGCAAAGAATCGCTTTTAAAGGACTGATGGCGGTGTTTTTAGCGGCAGTAGCATTGGTTTTTGTTCTTCTTCTGTTTTTGTATGAGAGTTTCCGTGTTGCCTCAGCAATGCTCATCACAACCTTGATGGCCCTATCAGCAGTCTTTGTTGGACTATGGATGACGCATACTGAACTTAACATTACTGCAATAATGGGAATGACTATGATAGTAGGAATCGTAACTGAGGTTATGATATTTTATTATTCTGAATTTCATGAACTGGCGGATGAGAAAGATTTACATTTGCGTCTGATATCAGCAGGCAAAAACCGTATGCGTCCGATTACAATGACAACCCTTGCCACTATTTTAGCCCTGATGCCTCTTGCTTTAGGGATTGGCGAAGGTTCGGCAATGCTTCAGCCTCTGGCTATCGCCATCATCTCAGGGTTGACAATACAATTACCACTTGTACTGATAGTACAGCCGATTCTATTGATGGTATTTGCGAAAATAAGCAAAACCAGATTGATATAAAAAAAAGGAGCCCGCTTAAAACAAGCGAGCTCCAAAATATATATTTCACAAAAGGGCTTCAATAAATCCTTAGTTCACTTATTTAAGTTCACAGGCAGGATTTTCCGGAGTAAGCTGGCAATCGATTAACCAGTTTACTGCTAAAGCGGCAAAATCTCTGAGATCAACTCTGCCGTCTGCCGGCACTGGAGCTATATCCGCTGCCGTCCCGCTTCCGCCAAGCCAATTCTCAAACATAATACTCAAATCGTCATAGTCAACTATGCAATTGCCGTTTAAGTCGCCGACAATTGTGTATGGACAATATGATTTTAACGCAAGTCCGCTTCCGCTGCCGGCGCCGATAGCCAAATAACCGTATCCCGCCGGAGCTGATACTATCGAGCCCCACGTCAAAATAGAACCATCCGATCTCATTGCAAGACTGCAATAGTCGCCCGCTGCTATTTTTACGAAATTATTTCCCGCCGGTGCCGTTGCCTGACCGAAATCGTTCCTGCCCCAGCAGGCGATAGAACCGTCTGTTCTTAAAGCGACACAGTGATACGCGCCTGCCGCAACCGCCTTATAATTATTTCCCGATGGAGGGGTTGCCTGTCCACAATCGTTCCTGCCCCAGCAGGCGATAGAACCGTCTGATTTTAAGGCGACATTATGAGAACCGTACCCGTCTGCATCGATGGCGACATAGTCATTTCCCGCCGGTGCTGTTGACTGACCGTAGTCGTTCCTGCCCCAGCAGGCGATAGAGCTGTCTGTTTTCAGTGCAACACTATGGAAGCGGCCCGCGGCGATTGCTGCATAGTCGTTTCCTGCCGGAACCGTTATTTGTGCGTAAGTGTTGCTGCCCCATGCGGCGAGTGAGCCGTCGAATTTTATGGCAAGACCGTGATAACCGCCCGCTGCTATTGCTGCATAGTCATTTCCCGCAGGAGGCGAAGACTGCCCAGTATTGTTATTGCCCCAGCCGATTAATGAATTATCTTCTTTTATGGCAAGGCCGTTATCTTTTCCGGCGGCAATCATTTTAAAATCCGTTCCAACCGGAGGTTTTGCCGCGGCAAAGTTATCATTGCCCCAACCGACAACTGTGCCGTCTGTTTTTATGGCAAGGCTGTGAAAGAATCCTGCACCGATAGCTTTAAAGTTGTTTCCTGCCGGTGTGCCTGACGTTTGCCCTTCAAGATTTCTGCCCCAGCAAACGATAGAATTATCCGTTTTTAATGCGATACCGTGTCCGGCTCCCGCTGCAATCGCTTTATAAACATTTCCAGGCGGAACAATCGCTTGGCCGTAATCGTTTATGCCCCAGCAAATGATAGAGCCGTTGCTTTTCAAGGCGATACTGAAATAATCGCCTGCGGCGATGGCTGTATAGTCATTTCCTTCAGGAGGAGTTGCCTGACCATAAGTGTTATCGCCCCAGCAAATGACAGAGCCGTTTGTTTTTAAGGCAAGATTATGCGCGTAACCACAGGCAACGGCTGTATAGTCATTTCCTTCCGGAGGCGTCAAAGGCGGAGAAATTAAACCGCCGCCCCAGCCTACTATCGAACAGTCCGTTTTTAAGGCAAGACAATAAGAATGTTGCGCAGCAATTGCCTTATAGTCGTTTCCTGCCGGAACCGTTGTTTGATTGTAAGAATTGCTACCCCAGCCGACCAGTGAGCCGTCTGTCTTTAAGGCAATGGTGCATCCTCCGCCTGCAGCGACGGCAACATAGTCATTTCCATCCGGGCAGGTTACCTGTCCGGCACCGTTATAGCCCCAGCCGTAAATCGAGCCGTCAGTTTTTAAGGCAACACTGTGAGAGCCCCCTCCGGAAACTGCCGCAAAATCGTTTGTAGCCATTTTTTCGCTGTCAAAAAACGTACTGCCCCACCCTACTATTGTGTCAGCTTTAATATTAATTGAAACCAAAAGTGCCAGAACAAAAACAGAAATGCAAGACAACTTCTTCATCATCAATCCTCCCAAACCTAAATATGTACAAAAACGATTAAACTCTACACCAACTCAACGTATTATGTCTAAGTTTGACTATAATTTAACTCAAAATCATAAAAAAACAAGCTAAAATTTACTAAAAAAGTGTACCAAATATTCAATTTTTATTCAAAATTTGCTATTTTTTAAAAAAACTGATATTTTCCTGATTGGGAAAAACTGAAGAGAAGGCGAAGGTCAAGGGGGTTTTGTAGATAGCAGGTAACGACGGAAAACGATAACTCTCTCGAACTAAGGTAAGGGAGAAGCCATCCTCGCCCACCGAAGCGGAGAAAGTAGAACAGTTGAGCAGAAAAGAGCGGGGGATTTCAGAGCTCAAATTTCACCCTGACGGTAGAATAGAAAATCGAAATTTGATATTTGAGATTTGAAATATAGAATAAGCAGGCCTCTCGCGGGCTATATACAAACTTGATGATTTTTCTTTGTTTAGCCGCTGATTTCTTCAAAAATTCCAGGGGCCAAGCGTTTCAGGCGGTCATCAACATCGCCCGAAACAAGAAGCTGCAACACTACCTGCCTTATAGCCGATTCGAGCGCATTGCGACTGGTATCCTTTTCCTGATGTGCGGATTCAGCAATCTGCTGGGCGGTGATATTATCGTTCATTTTCGCATAAAAATCCGTCGTGGGCGCCGCTACCGGGGTAATATCATCTCCGTCTATACCCAGTTCTACGAGGTGGGCGCTGGCATAGTCAGTAAAGTTAGTGGCCTAGGCCAGTAAATCAGTATCACTTCGTGGAATGTAAGTTGGCATTTTCACGCCCTTTCCAAACACTTTCCACTCCGTCCGACCTCAAAATCGGCGGCTGCTCCGCCGATTTAGCGCAAAAAACAGACACCCAGACGTTTCTAAGGCGTAGGAGAGGAAGGAAATGTAGACTTAAAAAGCAAGGTTTTTTGTGAAATGGAGGAAGCTCCCAGTCGCAAGAGAATAAGAAGCGTTCCTCACCCCGATGGGATAGCCATTAGTCGTTAGTCGCTGGTCGATAGTAAAAAGAACAGAAGAGCGCAAGAGCATAAAAAGAGCAGGAAGAGGATTTAAAAATTCAAATTTCGGAGAGAAATAAATCCGGCGGGGGATTCTAAATGTTGACGGCAATCGTCAGGTAAATGTAAAATCACACTATGGATACAGCAGATAAGCCATTGAAAGAGGGCAATAAAGCTCTCACGTCCGTTCTGGTCCGACAAGTTGCTTTGGGGCTTGTTTAGCTCCAATATCTTGACGCTGATTCTGGCACTGTTTGAAAAATGGCCACTTGGGGAGCTGCTGTGGACGTTCTGGTTTCAAAGCGTCGCCATTGGGGTATTCTGGTTCTTAAAAATCCTTACCTTGAAGAATTTTTCAACAGACGGATTAACAGTGAACGACCAGCCCGTTCCGGCCACAATAAAATCGCGAAACCAGGTTGCGTTTTTCTTCCTTGTTCATTACGGTTTTTTCCACGCTGGCTACGCCGTATTTCTTATAAGTAAATATCCGCTTACTGTAAAATGGCCGGTCCTGCTGACGGCTGCTGTTTTTTTCGCCAATCACCTATTCTCTTTTATACACAACAGGAAATGGGACGACCGCACCAAGCAGAACCTCGGCGTTGTTCTTTTCTTTCCTTATGCCCGAATCATTCCTATGCATTTGACAATTATTTTCGGTATGCCCTTCGTCAGTTCGTCAATCATTGTCATTTTCTTTATGCTCCTCAAAATCCTCGCCGACTCAATTATGCACGTTGTCGAAACTGCAAAATTCGGTTACCAATCCCGCACTATTCCGTGAAATCTGCCTGTCCAGAGCAGGCGACCGGTTCGCTGATGGGACAGCTATTAGTCGCCAGTCGCTGGTTGTTAGTCGTTAGTGGAGTGACCCCGCCAAAATCCGCCGAAGGCGGATAAATGTTGGCGAGGCTCGGTGTTTTCGCGGTTGGGAAAAATTGAATCCCGGTTTTTCCTTTGAGCGGAGAATTCACTTGATTTTTGCCGTCTGAAACGGTATAATCCCACGGTCTTGGGGATATGTGCGATGAGGATTATGGGAGCCAAGATATGAAAAAGTGGGTGGTTTTAATTGCGCTTCTTTTTCCTGCGACAATAGCTTTCGCTAATCCTACTACCCCGTTCGCTCAATTTAACTGGATTAAGTCGATTATTCTCTTTGGTTCGTGCTTCGGGCTGGAGGTCCTGCTCACCACAACCCTATTATTCTTCTGCCATATGGCAGTGGTGCCATTACTGATTGCCTTATTTACAGGCAACATTGTGATGTATTTTGTTATATTCCAGCCTGTTCTTTCGGCGACGGGGAACGTGCCGGCTTCTGAGGCGGTAATAGTTGCGGTCGAAGGGGCTTTCATTAAAATGATAAGCTCGTTCGGCACCTTTCAACTGGAAGATTTCAAGGGATTGAAATGGCGAACTGCATTTATAATTGCGGCGGCGGGCAATTTGCTATCATACTACTCCGGCGTTGTAATTGGCGGTTAAGCCTTTCGCCAATTGCCTCGACATTTTCGCGGCTGGGGAAAATCATATTACAGCTGTCCTACCCGCAATATCCCCTTGGGTTTTCATGGATTTAAGGTATAATAGTTTTTTTAGGGCACAGAGAAATCCAGATGGAGAATAGTAATGAGTAAAAAATTATATGTCGGCAATATAAGTCCTGATGCAGACCAGGAGAGCTTAAAAGCATTGTTTTCAATGTTCGGAGCGGTTGAAAAAGCTTATATAATCATTGACCATGAGACAGGCCGGAGCAAGGGTTTCGGTTTTGTCGTGATGAGCAATGATGCTGAGGCCCAAGCAGCAATAGCAGCACTGAATGGAAAAGATTGCGGCGGTTACACGGTTAAGGTTAGTGAAGCTAAAGCCAAGTAGCGGGTCTTACCCTGATGAGATAGCCTAAGAGGCATCTCACAGGGCACGCGGGGCAGGCAGGACAGGCAGGGTAAAGGCGGTTTCAGTTTTCGATTGACGGTGGGGGATTGGGGGTTTAGTATTTAACAGCATTTAGCGGACAGCGTATAGGTCCCTGCTTGCGCAGGATAAGAGCTTTTTGGAGATAAAGAATATGATTGAGGCGATAGGGGTCAAGACGATAGAAAATATAAGTGATGCGGGCAAGTTCGGCAGATTTGCCTGGCGGGCGATAAGGGCGTGCTGGTGGAGCATAAGCAGGACAACGACGTATCCTTTGATATGGGCGCAAATGAATATAATCGGCGTCCGCAGCGTTCCGATTGTAATGATAACGGGAGCGTTCGTAGGGATGATACTTGCGGTGCAGGCGTACGACCAGCTTGCGGGTATGGGGCTGGAAGAACATTTGGGGGTTCTAATTAACATATCAGTTGTTAAGGAGTTAGGGCCTGTTCTTACGGCGGTGATGTTAGCGGGGCGGGTCGGCGGAGCATTGACGGCTGAACTTGGGACGATGAATGTTACCGAGCAGATAGATGCGGTCAGGAGTATGGGGACGGACCCCATAAAGTATATAGTTGCACCGCGGCTACTGGCGTGCCTGTTTCTTACGCCTGTGCTGATTATCTATGCGGATTTGCTCGGTGTGCTGGGCGGATATTTCATCGGGGTCGTTCAGCTGGGAATTAACAGTCAGGGGTATTGGAACTTTAGTGCATTAGGGGTGGAGCTGTGGGATGTGGTTGTCGGGGTGGTAAAGGGCTTTTTCTTCGGTGCGGCTATTGCGGTAATCAGCTGTTATAAAGGCTTTACGTGCAAGGAAGGTGCTCAGGGGGTAGGTCAGGCGTGCACAGAGGCGTTTGTGGCCAGCTTTATCTCCATATTGGCACTGGATTTTGCACTGGCGGTGATTTTCAAGACGATTTACAATACGTTCTGGCCTTTGAAGAGTCTGGTAGCATAAGAAAGTAAAAAGTAAAAATTCAAAAGTAAAAAGTAGAGAAGCGAAAGTAGAAGTGGGAAAGGCGGAAGACAATAAGGGGACGGCGGGAGGGGGCGGTAACGGTATAATCGTTGTTAAGAACCTTACCAAGAAGTTCGGAGACAACGTTGTTCTGGATAATATAACACTATCGATAGAGAAGGGCAAGACGACGGTGGTAATCGGGCCGAGCGGATGCGGCAAGACGGTTTTGATAAAGAATTTCATAGTGCTGCTTCGGCCAAGCTCCGGCGAGGTTTATTTTAAGGACAAACGAATCGATGAACTGCCCGAAAAGGAATTAAACAGCATACGCACTCATTACGGTTTTCTTTTTCAGGGAGGGGCGTTATTTGACAGTCTCAGCGTCGCCGAGAATATAATGTTTCCGATAAGACAGCATTATAAGGTAACCGACCATAGGCAGGTCGAGGATGTTGTCAAGGCCAAACTGGCGATGGTCGGTCTTGACGGTTTTCAGAATTACTATCCCGCGAAGCTTTCGGGCGGTCAGAAAAAAAGGGTGGCGCTGGCGAGAGCGATTGCGTTGAATCCGGAAGTGATTTTGTACGATGAGCCGACGACTGGTCTGGACCCTATTCGAGCAGATATAATCAACGAGCTTATTTTGAAGCTTCAGAGAGAACTCGGCGCGACGACGGTTGTTGTTACGCACGATATGACAAGCGCGTACAAGATAGCGGACCGTATAATTATGCTACATGACGGCAGGATTATCGCCGACGGCGATGCCGACCATATTCGCAACCATCCCCATCCTGTAGTTCAGCAGTTCATCACCGGCCAGGTCGGCGAAGACGACCTTGCAGTTCTGCGAGCGAGCGGTAATATTTTCCGCGCCCAGTTCCTGCCTCGCGATTTTGAGGAATGACAAAAGCGATGTACGAGAGAGTTGAGGACGTCGCGAGCGATTTGGCCAAAGTTGTGCGGGGGGATGTTTTCGCCGATATATTACACAGGGCGGCATACGCCAGCGACGCCAGCATTTATCAGATAATTCCCGGATGTGTTGTTGTGCCTCGTGACGCAGCGGACGTGGTAGCTGTTGTGAAGTATGCCTGCGCCAAGGGTATACCTGTAGTTGCCCGCGGAGGCGGCAGCGGGGTAGCGGGCGAGTCGCTGTGCAGCGGCATAGTCTTCGATATGCGACGGTATATGAACAAGATTATCGGCGTGGAGGACGGCGGTGCGATTGCGATTTGTGAGCCGGGGGTGGTGCTGGACGATTTAAATAATTTTCTGGCAGGTTACGGCAGGAAAATCGGGCCTGACCCATCGAGCAGTAACCGAGCAACGGCAGGGGGGTGTGTGGCCAATAATGCCACAGGTGCTCATTCGCTCGAATACGGTTATATCGGCGACTATGTGGAAAGTATCGAAGCGGTTCTGGCTGACGGCAGTGTGGTTGAGTTCAAAAATGATTTCGACCCTGAGGGAGAAGCGGACGAGAAACTTGCTTCGATTGCGAAGGGGTGCGAATCTGTCCTTTCCGGCAAGGAGGCGGTCATAGCCAAATCGCTGCCTGAAACGAAGCGAAATCGCAGCGGGTATGCGATAGCCGGGGTTTGTCATAACGGGAGGATAGATTTGGCACGGATGTTGGCGGGGTCGGAGGGTACGCTGGCTATTTTTACGAAAATCAAGCTCAGAACGGTTGCGGTGCCGGGGGCTAAGGGGCTGTTACAGCTTGAGTTTGATTCGTTTGAAAAGATGGCGCGGGCTGTGCCGATTATTGTTGACAGCGGGGCGTCGGCGTGTGAACTAATGGACAAGACTTTGATTGAGATGGCGATTGGGGCGCTGCCTGAATATCGGGATATTTTGCCTGCTGGCGCTGCTGTTGTTCTTCTGGTTGAGCATACCGGTGAAACGGCGGAGCAGGTGAGAGAAAAGATGGAAACTACCGATTCGAAAGTCGGGGTGCTGGCGTGCGGGCGAAGGATTGTTTTTGAGCGGGAGCAGCAGAAGCGATTGTGGAAGTCGCGCAAGGATGCCGCTGCGCTGCTTGAGAGGAAAAAAGGCGGGAAGCACCCTGTTCCTTTTGTTGAAGATGTTTCTGTGGGGAACGGGCGGTTGGCGGAGTACATTTCGGGTCTGGAGAAAATCGGGAAGCGGTATGATATTGCGATGTCTTTTTACGGTCATGCCGGCGACGGCGAGCTGCACGTACGGCCATATCTGGATTTGAGCGACCCGGCTGAAGTGGAGAAGATGCGGTCGATTGCAAATGATGTTTTCGAGCTTGCGTGGTCGATGGGGGGGACGGTCAGCGGTGAGCACGCAGTCGGGCTGGCGAGGGCGGCCTTTTTGCGGCGGCAATACGGCGATGAATTTTATGAGATGCTGCGGGCAATTAAGAATGTATTTGACCCAGATGGTTTGATGAATCCTGATAAAATCATCAGCAGAGATGACGATATTATGGTTAGAAATTTGCGGGCGGGGCATAAATGGGTGCCGGAGAGACTTAAGACGGATTTGTATTTTGGGAAGGATGAATTACGAGCCGAACTTGAGCAGTGCAGCGGGTGCGGGGTTTGCCTGAGCGTGGAACCTGATTTGCGGATGTGCCCGGTGTTCCGTGTGGTGGGCGAGGAGTTGGGCAGCTCGCGGGCGAAAGCGAATATACTTCGTTTGTGGATGAGCGGGCAATTAGAGAAAAGAGATTTTGAGTCACCGGAGTTCAGGAAGTTTCTGGATTTGTGCGTGAACTGCAAGGCGTGCTCGGTGGAATGCCCTGCAGGGGTTGATGTTTCCAAACTGATGACAGCAGCACGAGCAGAGTATGTGAGACGGCGGGGGCTGAGACGTGCGGAACTGGCGCTGAGCCATAACCGGTATCTTAGTATGTTAGGCAGTATCTTTTCGCCGATTTCGAATTTTTTTATGCGGCTTTCGATTTTCAAATGGTTTCTGGAAAGAGTCTGCGGAATAGACCGAAGAAGAAGTATGCCCTCTTTTTCGGGCAGGTCGTTTCTGAAAGTGGGGCGGAAATATCTGGCGGCTTGCGGGCCTATGGTATCGCCGGTCGAAAAGATAGCGTATTTTGTGGATACATACGCAAATTATAACGACCACGAACTGGGATTTGCGGTGCTTGAGGTTTTGCGGCATAACGATATCGAGGTGATTTTGCCGAAGCAGCGGCCTGTGCCACTGCCGGCAATTGTGTATGGGAACGTGAAGAGAGCACGCAAAGACCTGTCGTATAGTGTAAAGCATTTAGCAAAGGCGGTTCGGGATGGGTACAAGATAGTTTGTTCGGAGCCGAGTGCGGCGTTGTGTCTGAAGCAGGAATTGAGGTATTTTGTTGCAGGCGAAGATGCACAGCTTGTTTCGGAGAATACGTATGAGCTGATGAGTTATCTACTTGGCCTGCTTGAGCAGAATAAGTTGAAGCCTATTGCGAATCCTGTAACGCGGGCTTTTGCTTATCATCAGCCCTGTCATTTGTATGCGACTGGCGACGGAAAGGCTGGGGTTGAACTTCTGAGGAGACTTTGCTCTGCTGAGATAGCCGAGCTTGATGCCGGCTGCTGCGGGATTGCCGGGACGTTCGGGATTAGTAAGAAAAATTACGAACTTTCCTCGCAGATAGCTGCGAGGTTAAAGGAAGCACTGGAAAAATCACCAATCAAAAATGTTCTTACTGAATGCGCCGCTTGTAAGATGCAGATAGAGTATATAAGCGGAGCGACGGTTGTGCATCCGATTAAGGTGCTTGCAGAGGCCTACAAAAGCGGGTAAGAGCGAAAAGCGAAAGATAGAAGTTAATCACGGTGGCACTGAGGAAATTTGGTTGGCAAGAAAAGGTTTCTGGCAGCTTTTGTGTTTGTACTACATGTAATAGGTAGGCGGATGCCGTGTTAAGGTGAAGGAAGTAAAAAATGTTAAAATGTTCGATGTTGAAAGTAACAATTATACATCTGTTAATAGTTTTGATTGTATCAAGTATGTTGGGTCTTGTAGGTTGTAAAAAAAGGTCCAATCGGCTATATGCTCCATTTATCATTAGCCCGAATGGTGAAGAATTGGCTTTTAATATTGGGCCTCCAGTGCTAAAGGGAAAACCACCCCCCGTTGAACCAGAACCCTATTTCGTCGGGTTAGGGAAAGATACCGCTTCACAAGCCATTCCACTTCCGAAGTTCCTACTTCCGATGGCTTGGCGTCCAGGTGCATCACCTCCAGAACTTTTTGGAGTATCACGTGGACTACTTGTGCCGCCATACCGTATTTTGGCAGTAGCAGTATCTGATGATAATGTGTCGACGGTCTTATCTCAGGAGTTGCCTGGTGAACTTTGGCCAGTGAGAATGGCTTGGAATCCCAGTGGTCAGATTCTGGCAGCTGAAATATTGGGGTCTAATAAAACAGATACTTGGGCATTTCCTATGACAAGGGCAAGAATATTAACATTACAGATATTGTTATAGATGGAGCTCCTACCGTATGGATTAACAATGAGACTCTCTGTTTACAGGATGGGAACGATATTTTAGAAGTTGATGTCAGCGATAGAAAACCTCGCGTGATAAGAACTATTGTTTCTGGCGAAGATGTTCCCGCTGAAGATTTTTATTTTTATATAGTTGGTAGCCTCGATGGAGAAGGAGTTTATGTTTTAGGCAATGAAATCTATTGTGGGGACAGGTTGTTATATCATTCCAATCAACAGATTAATCAAATTATGGCGGACGGTTCCTATGTGGCATTTAAGGCCGGCAGTTATGTATGGGTGCTTGATGGGAGAGGTAATATAAAAAGCAAGAAAAGTATTGATTCCGATACTACTAAGCTCATAGCTATTTCACCCGTGCATAAGTTTGTGTATTTGGTCAAAAACTACCAATATATACAGCGTTACAATTTCGTTGATAATGATGAAATATCCATAGTTTACGAGGTAGGCCGTTAGGACAGTGCATGATTTGGATTCCTGCTTTCGCAGGAATGACGGGAGAAGTATCGGGCTTCGAGCTTATGGAGGGTATTTGGCGCGGAGGGGATTTAGTTTAGTAAGAGCAAGGTTAAGCTGGCTTTGCTGCTTTATGGGAGATATTCCTGAAGTTTGCGGTAAAGGACCTCGGTGTTTTTCATCATCTCAAGTCCTTTTATCCAGCCTAATGTTATCAGGGCTGTGCCAATTAGTATGACACTGATTGCAAGGGCCATATCGAAGGTAAGCTTTTTCGAAAAGACAATGAGCGCTACAAAAGCGAAAGGTATCAAGAACACGGAGAGCTTTACAAGAACGATAAGCATTACAAAGGCGACAATTATTAAAAAGGCGACCTGCAGAGAATCTCCGAGATGGGTTATAAGTCTTGCAGCGATTTCAGGATTATTTTTAAAAAATGTCGGGAGACCTTCCCAAAGCAGTAACAATCCTGAGACCAGCGCACAAGGCCCAAGTGTCGTGCAGACCATAATAAAGGAGGTTATCCACTCGCGATGAGTCTTGTCATCCTGAGATGCTTTTTCGTTAATTGTAATATTAGCCCGCCTTAACCTTTTAGTGACATCCCACCTGCGGCGCCATCCTTTTGGAATGTCGGGGAAAATGTCTTCCCACCTTTCACCCATAAGGCACCTATATAACCATCTTAAGGGAAACCAGGGTCGAAAATAATCTGCGGTTTTTACGATATGGAGCAGAGAAAAAATTTCCTGAAGACAATAACCAACGGCATAGGCCAAGCCGATTCCAATAATGTAGAATATGATATTAGCCGATTCCGGGATGATGGTGATATTGATGGCTTTTTTTGAGACATCTATTTTGCCCCAGACGTATAAAAAGCTAAGTATGACCGAAATGCCGCCTATGATGTAAGCTATATCCCTGACGATAAAGTTTCTGACTGATTTGGCCATTTTGCTCATAGGAGGTCTCCTATTCTATACTATGGTGGACATTTGGCGCAGATGGAGCGGAAGAGGGTGGTGCTGAGGTAGCGGTCGCCACGGTCAGGGAGAATTACGACAATTGTGCCGGAGGACATATCTTTTGCTATTTGTAAAGCTCCGGCGACAGCTGCGCCGCTGGACATTCCGACGAAGATTCCTTCTTTTGCGGCGAGGGCGCGGGTTGTTTCAAAGGCCTGGCCATCGTCAATGGTGAGCTTTTCATCGAGCATCTTCGGGTTGTAAATTTTGGGGACGATGGATTCTTTCATATTTTTGAGGCCCTGAATAGTGTGACCTTCGGGCGGCTCAACTCCGACGATTTTGACGTCCGGTTTTTTCTCTTTGAAGAACCTGTGAACGCCCATCAGGGTCCCTGTTGTCCCCATACCGGCGACGAATGCATCAATTTCTCCTTTGGTCTGGGAGAAGATTTCCGGGCCGGTTGTCTCGTAATGGGCGAGGACGTTGTTTTCATTGGCGAACTGGTTGGGCATATAGTACTTATCCGGGTCGGCGTCGAGAAGCTGATGTGCCTTTATGATAGAGCCATCGGTGCCCTCTTTTGCGGGGGTAAGAATGACCTCGGCGTTTAGGGCCTGCAGGATATGTTGTCTTTCTATACTGACACATTCGGGCATACAGAGTTTGACGCGGTATCCTTTAGCGGCGCCAATCATTGCGAGGGCGATACCTGTATTTCCTGATGTCGGCTCGAGAATGGTTTTGCCCTTGGTGAGCCGGCCTGATTCCTCAGCTTTTTTTATCATCCAATAAGCAGGACGGTCTTTAACGGAGCCGCCGGGGTTGGTCCCTTCGAGCTTTCCAAGGATTCTGACCTTCGGTTTTTTGCTGTTCAGCTTGTTAAGCTCTACAAGCGGCGTATTTCCGATGGCGGATAATATGCTCATAACGACCTGTCTCCAAGTCCGGTTAAATGGTAATTTAGTTACCATTTAGCCAATTGATTTTACCTGGATTATTCTATATGTTAGATTAAAGACAGTAAAGTTGATTTAGGATAGTATTGGGATGGCATTGGAAAAAGAAAATCTTAAGCGTGCGGTGTTGTGGGATGCGGCGGAGGGTAAGAAGGTCCGGTGTAAGCTGTGTGCGCATCGGTGTGTTATAAGCGATGGGAAATTGGGCAGGTGCTGTGTGCGCAAGAACATAGACGGCGTGCTGTACTCGCTAAACTACTATAAGGTTTGCTCAGCTAATCCCGACCCGATTGAGAAAAAGCCGTTGTATCATTTTCAGCCCGGGTCGAGCAGTTTTTCCATCGCTACGATGGGGTGTAATTTTCGCTGTGAATTTTGCCAGAACTGGCAGATAAGCCAGGCGGTTATCGAGGACGGGCAAATTGACGGACAGGCGATAAGCCCGGACAAAATAGTTGCAGCGGCTGTTCACAGCGGGTGCAAATCAATCGCATATACCTATACCGAGCCGACGATTTTTATGGAGCTGTGCAACGATTGCGGGCGGCTGGCAAAGAAAAAAGGCCTTGCAAATGTCTTTGTCAGTAACGGCTACCAGACCGTCGAGGCGATTGATTTTACCAGAGACTGGCTCGACGGGATAAACGTTGATTTGAAGGCATTCAGTGAGGATTATTACAAAAGATTGTGCAAGGCGCATCTGAAGCCGGTGTTAGATACGCTTAAATACATTGCGAAGGAGACGAAAATCTGGCTTGAGATTACGACTTTGCTGGTTCTGGGTGAAAATGATTCCGGTGATGAGCTGAAGAGACTTGCTGAGTTTATCGTTAATGAGGTCGGCGCCGATGTTCCCTGGCATATCAGCCGATTTCATCCGCAGTATAAATATCTGGATTCAGTTTCAACGCCGGCGGAGGCCCTCGAACGTGCAGAGGCGATAGGCAAGGCGGCGGGGCTGCATTATGTATATCTTGGTAATGTGCCGGGGTCAAAGTCGGAGAGCACTTTTTGTTATAAATGCGGCAGAATATTGATAGAGCGATTCGGGTATCACATGGCAGCAAATAATATAAAGAATTCCTGCTGTCCGGACTGCGGGACCAAAATAGCCGGCTTTGAATTGTAATTTACAGCCAATTTGCGCCTTCTTTACCTTTGAGCAGCATTTTGAAGACGTCACGAGTCATAGGGATTTTATAGTCATAGGAGGCCAGAATCCTCGAATCAGCAACATTGATAACCCTTACGGTTAGATATACCCTGTCTGCTGCCGAAGCGTAAGTTCCGACGACCACTGCCTGTGCGCTGTGTTTGGTACTGATTTCAGACAGCTCACGGCTGAGCAGAAATTCTCCTGAGCCTTCCTTGATAAAAATTTCTGTGCGTAACTTCATCTCTATGGCGGTGTAACCGAGCTGTTTGAGCCGAGAGGAGATTTGTTCTGAAATCATTCTGCCGAAGGTGGAGGACTGGTTCAAATCATCGACATTGACAAAACTTGCAACCAGAAGGGGGTTGTCTTTGAACATCTTTTTAGGCAGTTTTTCTATGAGGTATTCCGCTGCTTTATAATTAGCGGCGGTGACGACATCATCGTTCACATCAACGAGCCTTATGTTGTTCTCAGCAGCGACCAGGAGTATTTTGTGTTCCGCTTTTTCGCGTTCCGTGAGGTTTTTGAGCATTTCGATTTTTGCCTCATCCCGGGCCTTTCGTAATTCGTAGCCGTCGTATTTTGATTCAGAAACGTCGAGAGCCGACGGAGATTTGGCAGGTCCCCCGCAGCCGGCAACTGCCCAGCAAATCAATGCCAGTAATGTTGATTTCATAATATATTTAGTCATCGGGTAAATAACCTCCATTGCTTTTTTCCATATTGTACAGATACCAGATTTATTCTGTCAAGTTTTTTTGGAAGGGGGGCAGCTGAAGGTGGAAAATGCGTGCAATGGCATAAGCCACCCCCTCAACTTCGCTCGGGACAGGCTTGACGATTGGGGTGGTTTTGGGCTAAAATTAATGATTTGAGGTCGGTAATTGGTAACCGAAAGATGATTATGAAGATAATTGCAGATGCGAATATTCCGTTTGTGAAGGATTGTTTTTCGTCTATCGGCGAAGTCGAGGTTTTTGACGGCCGGAAGATAAGGCCGGATGTTGTTGCCGATGCCGATTGTTTGCTGGTTCGCAGCACAACGAGGGTGAATTCTACTTTGTTGGGGGGCAGCAAGGTTCGTTTCGTGGGTACGGCCACTATCGGTTTTGACCATATAAATATTGAATATCTGATGAAAAACAATATAGGTTTTGCATCTGCGCCTGGTTCGAATGCCAATTCTGCGGCTGAGTATGTTATTGCAGGGCTGTTTGAAATCGGGCGAAGGTATAAAATAAATCTGGAAGGTAAATCGATAGGTATTATAGGCGTGGGTAATGTCGGCAGGAGGGTAGCCAAGAAGTGTGAGGCGCTGGGTATGAAGGTATTGCTGAATGACCCGCCTTTGCAGCGGGAAAGTGATGATGCGAAATACATGCCTTTGGGAAAGCTTTTTGAGTGCGATTTTATAACGCTTCATACGCCGTTGACTTTTAGGGGAATTGATAAGACTTTTCATTTGGCCGACGAGAAGTTTTTCGCATCGTTAAAGGCCGGATGTGTTTTTTTTAATACTTCGCGAGGCGGCGTTGTTGATACAGGGGCGCTGAAAGCATCGATTCGGTCGGGACAATTGGAAACTACCGTGCTTGATGTCTGGGAAGATGAGCCGAATATCGATACCGAACTTCTGGAAATGGTTGATATTGGCACGCCGCATATAGCGGGCTATTCGCTGGACGGCAAGATTGCAGGGATGATTATGATATATGAAGCGGCGTGTAAATACTTTGGACTTGAGGCCAAGTTTGACATTAAGGATTTTTTGCCTCGGCCGGATGTTCCGCAATTGAAAATAGACCCGAAGAAAGACAGCGAGCATGATGTGCTGCGGGGAGCTGTGGAGAGGATTTACAAAATCAACGAAGACGACCTGAAGCTGCGGCGGATTGTAGATGTGCCGATAGAAAAGAGAGGTGAATTTTTTGACAATCTGCGGAAGAATTATGGTGTACGGAGGGAATTTCAAAATACGGAAATAGAATTTACTGCAAAGATTACAGAGAACACAAAGAATTTAAGTAGAAAATTAGAAGGGATAGGGTTTAAAGTAAAAAAGTGAAAGGTAAAAACGCAAAAGTAAAAAGTTGCGGCGAAGATGTAATTGAATGGCCAGCGGGACAACTGGATTTTTCGGGCGGCTGTGTTGTGATGGGGGTTTTGAATGTTACGCCGGATTCGTTCAGTGACGGGGGGCAATTTTTTGATGCCAATAAAGCCATCGAACACGGCCTAAAAATGGCTGCTGATGGCGCTGCGATAATAGATGTAGGCGGAGAATCTACTCGGCCGGGTTCGGCGTCCGTATCGACTGAGGAGCAGATAAGGCGAGTTGTGCCGGTGATAAAGGCGCTTGTGAAGAAAGTCGATGTGCCGATTAGTATCGATACGGCAAATTACGAGGTTGCTAAGGCTGCTCTGGAGGCGGGGGCAGCGATGATAAACGATATTACCGCTTTGAGCGACAAGCGGGTGGGAGAATTGGCGGCTGAGCGTGATGTGCCGGTTGTTTTGATGCATATGCAGGGGACGCCAGCGACGATGCAGGTTGAGCCAAAATACAAAGACGTGGTTGGCGAGGTTCGCCAGTTTCTGTTGGAGCGGGCAAAACTGGCAGAGCGGTTCGGCATTGCTAAAGGTGAGATTTTTATTGACCCTGGGATTGGGTTTGGCAAGACGACTGAGCATAATCTGGAGCTTTTGAAAAATGTTGACAGGTTTGTAGATAGCGGCTATCGGGTTTGTGTCGGGGCAAGTCGAAAGGCTTTTGTAGGTAAAATAACAGGCAAGGAAAATACTGCTGACAGGATATTCGGCACTGCGGCAACGGTTGCTTTGTGCGCTGCGGCAGGGGTGTCAATCGTTCGCGTGCACGATGTAGCGGAAATGCTTGATGTAGTCAAAGTTGTAAATGCGCTGAAGCTTAAGCGGGATGATAAGGAGAATATAAGATGATGGTAGTTTTGATGGTTGTTGGCGTTGTGACGATATTCGGCGTTTTAATCATAGTCGCCATTGAAACAAGACGTATGGAAAAGGGAAAGCCGTCTATAATATTAAGTATATCGAAAAAGAAGAGCGATGAAGCAGAGAAAGAATCATAACACAAGAAACGATTTCAGATAAGCTCTAAAGCCAGTTTGAGGGCTTCGTCGGTGTTTTTGACGAAGGCGAATTTGAGGCCTTTTTTTGCTTCTTTTGGGACTTCGGGGAGGTCTTTTTTATTGCGGGCGGGGAGGATGACGGTTTTTATGCCAGCTTGTTTAGCAGCGAGGAT
>JBAPXT010000259.1:0-16206 GCA_049284355.1 Sedimentisphaerales bacterium | reverse complement strand
ATCTGATAGTGTAATTATATGTTTTTTAGGCTGGATTTCAATTTTGTTATTTATCAGCTATACTTTTTGGGAATGGGCCTTTACTGTAAAAACAAAAACCTTGCCTGAGTAGATAGTTGCGATTTTGGTATAAAACTGATAATCTCAAATATACGCAGGCAAAACGACAGCCTCGTAAAAAAATAGCTGCTCGAAGTTTTATGAAGGAACCGCCTATGCATAGAGAAAAAATCACCCGTCGTGAATTTATCAAAAGCGCATCTGTTTTGGCCGGTACCATCTTCTTGTCTTGCTCCTCTCCGCAATCTACCGGCAAAAACGGCAAGTTAACAGCCGTAGATCAGGTTACTCTGGGCAAGACCGGCTTGAAGCTCAGCCGATTGGGAATCGGTACAGGCAGTACGGGCGGCAGTATCCAGCGAAATCTTGGCCATGAAGAGTTCAACCGCCTTATACGATACGCCTACGACCAGGGAATCACCTATATCGACACTGCTGATGCCTATAAAACGCACGAATGGGTCCGTGAAGCGATTGAGGGCTTACCCAGAGAAAAGCTTTTTATTCAGTCGAAGATGGGCGGAGTTCCCCAAAAACCGCTCGAGGCTATTGACCGCTTCCGTCAGGAGCTGAACACAGATTACATCGATAGCCTCCTGGTGCACTGTGTCACCGACAAAAACTGGGACGAGAAGCGTAAACCGGTAATAGAAGCACTCGAACAAGCCAAGGACAAGAAAATCATACTCGCCCACGGTGTCTCATGCCACAGTTTGCCGGCTTTGTCTGTCGCCGCTCAACTGGACTGGGTGGATGTGAACCTTGTGCGGATAAATCCGCAGGGTGCGCACATGGACACACTGTCGGAGAACTGGGCCGCGGAGAGCAATGCCTCTGATGTCTCTGCGGTGTTGAAACAAATCAAGATTATGCGAAAAAACAATCACGGCACTATTGGAATGAAACTTATTGGAGATGGTGACTTCACCAGCCCCCAAGTCCGCGAGAAGTCCATACGCTTTGCGATGCAGTGCGGATTGCTTGACGCAGTGGTAATTGGCTTTAAAAGCCCTGAAGAAATCGATGAGGCCATCAACCACATCAACCGCGCCTTGGCACAAACCGCATAATCTCCTGTTTGTATCAAAAATTATCGTGCATCAAGTTACGATTTCATTTCTGCAACGATTTGGCTGCCTCGCTCGCCGCGATGCTCGCCGTGCTGGCGCACTGTCGCAACAGGCGTCGCAGCGGGCCAGAATGCTTTGGGTTGACATCCTTGATATAGCTGAATTCGAGAGAGTTATCGTTTTGGGGCTTTAGAAACAGTAGTTTTTTATTGAAACTTGGGGCTGGGGCGCCAGCATGCGTTTGCTGAACCTCTCTTGATAGTAGCTTAGTGCGAGAGAGTTATCGGGGCAAACCATGTAAAATCCATTTTTTTATCTACATTTTGCGCTTTAGATTCGCTTTCTAAATCGAATAGGAAGGTGAAGACGGTCTATACTGACATCGAGAACGTAGGCGTGGGATATTCCGTTTCCTCCTCCCTAATCCCGTGTCACCGTATTTTGGGTTATTGAAGGGATCTTGTTAATTATGGAAAGAATTTGCGGGAATTGTCGGTATTTTGTGCGAGGGAACTGGAATTTAGGGGGGCATTGTTGGGGTGATTGTCGAGAGCCTGCGATGAAAGAGAGGAGCATCGACAAAAAAGATGTTTTAAAGTGGGCTAACGATACCTGTCCTGATTTTAAGCCCATACAAGAGGGGGAAAACGCCGGTCGCAGTGATGACCAGAGCTGTTAAAAAAGTGTTGAAATCCGGTGCTGCCTCGCCAGAACGCTTTGGCTGGGCTGACTTATCATTAGATACCGCTTATGAAAGGATGAAAGATGAAAAAAACACTTATTGCTCTTTTGTTGATCAGTTCGATGTTGCTCACTGGTTGCAGCAGTTCAATTACAGCTGTCTCTCTGAAAGGTCCAAACAAGAATAAAAAAGCCATTCCCTATTACCTTCCTCAACCTTATCTGTTGATAACTAAAGATTTCTCACAGCTTGCTACAAAAACCATAAATACAGAAAAAACTACAACAGGAGATACACAAGAACAGGCTGGAGAAGCTTCAAAAACGCAAAAAAAAGAAACGTCTACTACTGCCGAGCCTGTCAGTATCACCGTAAATGGATTTACCTATCAGATCATCTACCTTCCTAACCTTGCAGAAAAATACGGATTGGTATACAACACCGGCAGTGGTGTATCCGATCTATCATTCACACTCAAAGATGGCTGGATGTTTACCGGTTTGAATCTCAAGTCAGATGCTCAAATAGATGAAACTATTACAGCCATGAGTTCCCTCGTTGGCAACATAGCTAAAATCGTGAGTCCTTCTTTGACAATTGGGACGCCAAGCAAAGGGCTGACGCTTGCACCAGAGCTGGGGCCTGAAGTGACACGAGAGCCGAAGCTTGAACCAGCGATATGGTTATTCAAAATGACCTTAGATGGCGAAAAAATCACCTTTGACCGTGTTTTTCTGGATTTTAAGATTTAAGGTATCACGGGATAGGCAGAAAACACAGAGGTCTCAGAGAAAAGAAATTATATTAGACACGGATTTCACGGATTTACACTGACTTATTTTTTGCCACATTGTAATGCGAGAGGGTTACCCTCTTTGTGGGTTTTAGCAAAGTAGTTTTTTGTTGAAATTTGGGGCGGGAGCGGTATAATTGCAAATCACGTCAACAAGGGGAAAAACAACTGGGAGGAAATAAGTTCATTAATAGTGGCGCCTCGCAAGATTATAAAACAGAGAATTGAACAAAGAGGAAAATAGCGATGGCCAATGCTTGGAAACTTAGTCCTTCGGATTTTGCTTTCCTCTGGGAAGAATGCAAAAGATGTTTTTACTTGAAGATTGTGAGCGGCTTTCAACGACCACGGCCGATTATGCCGAAAATCTTCACCATCATCGACTCACAGATGAAATCGTTCTATTCAGGCAAAAGAACAGAAAACATCGCATCTGGTATGCCACGGGGTATCGTCGAACATGGAGAAAAATGGGTCCAATCACAACCCCTTCACGTACCTGATAAATCATCTACATATTTTATAAAGGGTAAGTTTGATACAGTTGTGCGTTTTGACGATGGAACATACGGAGTCATCGATTTCAAGACTTCTGAGCGCAAAGCGGAGCATGTTCCTCTATACGGCAGGCAGTTACACGCTTATGCCCAAGCACTTGAGAATCCAGCCCCGGGAAAGTTCTCGTTATCACCGATTACTAAGCTCGGACTTCTTGTTTATGATCCGAGCTCATACTCTCAAAACGATGGTGGCGATGCGTTTCTCAAAGGCAGTTTATCCTGGATTGAAATCCCTCGGGAAGACGAAAAATTCATGGAATTCCTTTCAGAGGTTCTGGCTATTTTGGAGTTACCTGAACCGCCTGGCGGTTCTCCAACATGTGAATGGTGCCAATATAGAGATACGAGCAGAAGAACAAAATTGTGAATTAACTGAAGGTTGCGCAAACAACCTTAGTGCGAAAAAGTTGCCGTTTAATATATTTGTGAGCAAAATTCAATGAGTGACCCAAAGAAAAATGACTAAACCCCTCAGGCATAACCGCCGCACAGAAGCATTGGCACGACAGATAGATCCCTCTGATGTGTATAGATGGATTGTGAAGCATGGCTACTTCCCCGAGGGCTACATCCTACCACCATGTTTCTATGTATCTAAGAGTCCTCGCTACGGAAAGAGGTTCTTTCGTCTTAAAAACAAGCGGTTTCGTCCTCTAATATATCAGGTCTGCGAGGTTCATTTCCCCAAGACCAGCTTGACTGACCGCACTTTCGGAATCATTGCTCCAGAAATACACAGCGATATCGCTGCTGAAATCGCCGAGAATTGGGACACGATCCTCGACATAATATTCCACCACAAGAAGCGAATCTACACGTATAGCTTTCCAATCCCTCTCAGCTCAGCTACGCCAGGAGAAATCGGGGCGCTAAGAGCAGGAAGGATGATCTACGAGTGGATAGAGATGGCGGAGAACGACCTCGTTGAAGAAGCGTATGCGTACAAGTACCTCGTCAGGACGGATGTGAAGAACTTCTATCCCTCTGTCTACACTCATAGCATAGCTTGGGCAATACACAAGCGGTCCGTCATTCGCTCAGGCAGTAATCGATACAACTACTCCTTTCTTGGCAATCGTCTGGATAAGCTCTTTCAGAATGCAAACGACGGGTGCACAAACGGACTTCCCATCGGCCCTGTGGTGTCGGACCTTATAGCAGAAGTGATTCTCTCTGCTGTGGATTTATCTATTTCTCGCAGACTCTCAGAAGCAAAGATACTCGCCTTAAGATTCAAGGATGACTACAGGTTCCTGTGCCGAACACAAGAGGACTGCAAAATGGTAACGAAACTCCTCCAGAGAGGTCTGAAAGAGTTCAACCTTTTGCTGAACGAGGATAAGACAGAGATTGTAGCTTTGCCCGAAGGCATCTTCCGCGAGTGGGCGTCAAGGTATCACACCATTCGTCCGAAAAAGGGCGCGCGGCTTACATTCCAAGAATTCAAAGAGCTTTATCTGGGGGTGTTACAGATAGACCAAGAAATCCCAAGCACTGGCATAATCGATAGATTCATTGCCGATGTAACAGACTCTTCGTACACTCCACTTTTTCCGATATCCAGTGTCCATATCGACAAGACAATTAGCCTGCTTCTTCTTCTGGCAGAGAGGAGAGTCAGGTCCTTTCCGAGAATCTTGGGTCTCGTGGAAGCAATGATGATTGCCTCCGGTCAGCAAAATACAGCCCGCACTGTCGAGAAACATCTGAACAACCTACTCCGTGACCTATCCAAAGATCCTGAAGAGAACCGCTATCTGATTTCATGGATTCTGTATTTCCTGAAAAGCAATAGGCTGACGATAAGAGGAGCGTTTTCCAGCACAGACCCGATCTTGAAATCTATTCAGTTGAATCGGTGCAACATGTTTAGCAACGCAAAAAAGTTTCGACTATTCCGGGGAGTTCGTGCGGCAAGGCATGCGGGCTCACTGCTGAAGCATTTGGATGTGTTCAAACCACAATAAGGCTTAACAAAACGAATGTACGGTACTTTCTAAAGGTGCTGCAAAGCATTTAGAACAATGGTTCAAAAAAAGATTTATTCATAAAAATGAATGATGGCAGCAAACTGGTCGTAGTTGCAGAGATTAAAACCACTGAACCCCCCAACTCCGTTGAATCAAGCCCGATACCCCAAAGCGGGCTGGCGAGGCCCCTCTCACTACTGAAACCGCTGTTTTCCCCCTCGCAGTTTCCCAATATCCAAGCTGAAACATCGTAAAGTCATCCGCCTTCGCTCCAAAGTAGACAAGAGCTACGGCGGATAAAAGTCAATGTGAATCACGGCAAAGTGAACTTCAAACTCGACGTTTCAATCCGCCCATGCTTTTGATTGAAGAGTTATGTCTTTGCGGTCTTTTGGTTTCCCATAAGGATGGTACAAGTAGGAATAGGAGGTAGTTATAAGTAGGGGTAGAGGAGGGTTATAAAGACGGGTAGAGGGGGTTATAAGTGAAAAAAAGTGGATATAAGCACGAAAAACGCATAAATTTTAAAAAATAGTTATAACTATTAAAGTTAATAGTTCCAACTATCGATAGTTGGAAAACCCACACCCCCTTTATTCGATTTCGACCTCGTTTACGAATGAGCATTCTCGTAATACGTATTAGCAAATACCGTGCCAACTTAAAAAGTGATTTTGAACTCTTCGTACTTAGGGTTAGGAGGGATTTCTTCGATTTTGGGTTCTTTGATATATATGCTGAATTCTTCAACAATATCCCGGATGCAATCATCGACCGCCCCAGCAGAACCTTGGGCGAGCATCTCAACGGTACCATCAGGCGAATTGCGGACAAAACCAGTTAATTGGTGGCGATTGGCTATGTTAAAAGCAGTGAAGCGGAAGCCGACACCCTGGACTTGGCCAACGAAAGTTATATGCTTGGCAATCTGGCTCATTACGGCTTTTACATTAACTCAAAATTGCCTCTAATACAAGCGGACAATCATGAAATTTAGATTAAGTTTCACCAAACCATGTATTTTGAGTATAATTCACCGGATTTGCAATCACCCTGTGACAGGTCGCGTGCTGCCCGCCTCGGCGAAGCCGAAGGCGAGACGGGCGCCTCCTATCGCACAAAGTATTACAATTTTATTAATAGTTGACTATGGCAGAAAAGACAAAAACACAAATAGAAAGAGATGAGCAGATTTACCAGCTCACGACGCTTGTGGCCGGGGCTTTTTCGCTTCAGGAGGTGCTCGACAAGCTCTCTGAAGCGGCAGTTAAGATTATGACCGGCGTCAAGGCCTGCTCCATTCGGTTGGTGGACGAAGAGGCCGGCGACCTGAAAATGCGAAGCACCTACGGCCTAAGTGAAGAGTACCGAAATAAAGGACCGGTTTCTAAAGACGACCCGGTGATTGAGGCTGCTTTTGCAGGCGAGGCAGTAGTCCTGGATGATATGCGGGTTGATGACCGCGTGAAATATAAAGAGGCGACGACGCAAGAAGGGCTTGTAAGCCAGCTTACCGTTGCCATGCAATTCAGGGGTAAGGCAATTGGTGTGCTTCGGCTGTATAGTCCAAAGCCGAGACAATTTTATGAAGATGACATTAACCTTGCCAGGGCCGTTGCTTCGCAGTGTGCAGTGGCGATAACCAATGCCAAGCTTTATGCAGAAGCAATTCAAGGACAACGAATGGCTGAACAGATACGTTTGGCAGGGGTTATACAGCGAAGAATGATTCCGGAAAAAGCGCCTTTGATACCGGGTCTGGACATAGCGGCCACCTATATACCTTGTTTTGATGTTGGTGGTGATTTTTACGATTTTCTTCAGGTAAACAGCCATCGTGTCGCTGTGGCAATCGCTGATGTGATAGGCAAAGGGATTCCTGCCGCGATTATGATGAGTTTGTTTCGAGGCGCTGTACGGGCCTACGTAGATGCCGAACACGATAAAGGTACCATCGAAAAAATCATCGATAAACTAAACAAAATGGCTTGTGGCGAATGTAAAGATGGCGAGTTTGTCGCCCTCTTTTATGCTAACATTGATGTTAAAGAAAAGTCCATAACCTATTGCAATTGCGGACATGAGCCGGCTGTGCTGATAAGAGACGGGGAAATCGTGGAATTGGATAAGGGCGGACTTGTGCTCGGTGTCGAGGCTCAGACTGAATATGAGATTGAAACCTTGCGGCTGAGAGATGGAGATTGCTTGGTGTTTTATACCGACGGGCTGATTGATGCCGCTAACTTCGACGGGCAATTCTGGGGCAGGGAAAGAATGCTTGAAACTGCAAAGAAGTTTGCTGCAGCTTCAGCGGAGCAGATGGTTAAAAATATCCTTGGATACAGAAGACGGTTTGTGGGACTTGCCAGACAGGTTGACGATACAAGTATTATTGTTGTCAAGGTTGGAAAACAGTAACCAATCGCTGATTACCATTACCAAATTGAAATGGCAAACCTGATTATTACAATTGACGGCCCGGCAGCAAGCGGTAAAAGTACCGCAGCCCGGCTGCTGGCTGAGAAGCTCGAAGCGAGCTTTCTTGACACCGGTGCGATGTATCGGGCTGTTACCTTAGCAGCAATGCAGGCCGGCATAAATATGAGCAACGAGGAGAAACTGCTCGACGTTTTAGCCAGGAAAAAATTCCAGTTTGCCGCAAAGAACAACAAAATGGCGGTCTCAATCGATGGCGCCGATGTTACCGAGCAGATACGGGCGCCGGAAGTAACCGCCAACGCTAAATATATTGCCAATGCTCCAAAAGTGCGGGAGAAACTGGTGGAAATGCAGAGACAGTTCGCTGAAGGCTTCGATAAAATCGTCACTGAAGGAAGAGACCAGGGTACAGTGGCGTTTCCCGATGCTGATATAAAATTTTACCTTACCGCACAGACATCTGAGAGGGCAAAAAGAAGAGCGAAGGACGAAGGGCAAACAACGCAGAACCAAATCGAGCAAATACAAAGAGGTCTCGAAGAAAGAGACGCTGGCGACCAAAACAGGGCCGTCGGGCCATTGACCCCTGCCGCAGATGCCGTTGTTATCGACACTACTGATTTAAGCGCAGAACAGGTCGTTGAGAAACTTCTGGGATATGTAGAGAGCCACGCTTTCCCGGCTACGGCACGCTCCGCCGTGACGAGTCGGGAACCTAAAATGAGATGGTTCCGCATCGCGCGATGGTTTTGCAAAATCTTCTGCACGGCATTTTTCAGGATACATTGTACCGGCCTTGAAAATGTCCCCCACCAGGGCCCCGTAGTATTGATATCCAACCATCAGAGTTTTCTCGACCCAATGCTTTGCGGCATATTCATAAAAAGGCCTTTGTATTTTCTCGCCCGTGATTCACTCTTCCGCGGGTTCTTCGGCAGGCTGATTGCCTCGGTCAATACCATTCCCGTCAAAAGAGGCTCCGCAGACATGCACGCAATCAAAACCATTATCAGCAAACTAAAACAGGGCAGCGGCGTGTGCCTGTTCCCCGAAGGCACTCGCACCAGCGACGGAAAAATCACCGCTTTCAAGCCCGGCTTCGGCCTGCTCTGCAGAAGGGGCAACGCCGCCGTCGTCCCCGTGGTAATCGATGGCGCCTTCGATGCATGGCCAAGACATAAAAAGCTGTTTAGCCCGGGTGCGCATATCGCAATATGCTACGGCAAATGCATTCCGGCCGAGAAGGTCAAAAAAATGGACGATAGGCAGCTCGCAAAGTTCCTGACCTACACCCTTAGACAGATGCAGAACAACTGCCGTGCAAAACAAGGTTTACCCGCCTATACGTATGGCGGACAAAAAACAGTATAATTATAATGACCGGTCCTGAACAGAGCTGAAGGAATAACAGATAGTAGTTAATTCGTATTTTCGAGATAGGTCTACCGAAAGTTTATGAAAGTTATTGTCGCTGAAAACTGCGGATTCTGTCCAGGCGTCAAAAACGCCATCAGTATGGCTGAAAAAATACTGGCTAAAAAAGTCTCTCCGGTATATAGTCTCGGCCCCATTATTCACAACAAAGATGTCGTCGAACGGCTGGCTAAAGCAGGACTGAAAACCGTCTCTTCTGTCAAACAAATCCGCTCAGGAACAGCTCTCATTCGTTCGCACGGCGCCGCACCCAGGCAGATGCAGCAGCTCAAAGAAAAAGGAATTAACATCGTCGATGCCACCTGCGTTCTGGTTAAAAGGGTCCAGCAAATTGCCAAGTCCCTAAGTGACGATGGCTATAAAGTGGTGGTCATCGGCGACGAAAATCATCCGGAGGTCCAGGCGGTTGTAGGCTCGGCAGACGATGTTGTCGTCATCGCCGACGAATCGGATTTAAATAAGCTCCCTAAAAATGCCAGGCTGGGAATCGTTTGCCAGACTACCCAAAGTCACGAGTACTTAAGCTCGATGCTTGCCGCTATAGGCCGGCACGGCTTTAGTGAATTGAAAGTAATAAATACTTTGTGTAAGGAGGCCATAAAAAGGCAGCAGTCTGCTGTGAAATTATGCAAGAAGGTCGATGTTATGTTTGTGCTCGGCGGCCTGGAAAGTGCAAATACTCGCAGGCTGGCGGAACTTTGCAAAAAATATAATAGTCAAACGTTTCACTTGCAAAACTGGAATGAATTTGATAAAAGGGTGGTTTTTGGCAAAAAAGTAGCTGGTGTCACAGCAGGAGCTTCGACGCCGGAGTGGATTATAGCGGAATTTGTCGAAAATCTAACAGCTTTCGGCGATAAGGGTAGGTAAGACAAGACCTTACCGCCGGAAGGTGTCCTTGGGACTGCGGACTGTGGCAGAGCCAAATTGTTAACAAAAAGCCTCATATTTTGTGCAGCGTTGCACAAGGGCTTGTAACTGTAAATATGAAATGTCAATAGGGCTAAAGGGAACCCGCCCTTGAGGGAACCCAAAAATAGACTTCGCAGGGGAACTTAAGTTTATGGTAGATAGAAATATTATTAACAAATTAGGATTGTCAAATGAGGTCATCGACCAGCAGGTCGGAAAATTGTTCGGTGATAAAGAAACTCAATACCTTGAAGAGGTTCTGCAGACTAAGGTCGACTCTCGTTTGCCGGGGACCATTCTTAAAGGCACAATCGTATCCCAATTAGGAAATGATGTCATTGTCGAAGTGGGACTGAAATCCGAGGGGGTTGTCGACTCGAGCGAATTTGACAGTTCTGATGAGATATCACCAGGAAGAGAAATTGAAGTTATGCTTGAAGATACAGACTCTGAAGGCGGCCTTATCCTGTTGAGCAAACGCAAAGCCGACCGCATCAGAGGCTGGGAAGTAATTGTCGACACAAAAAAGGAAGGGGACGTTGTTAGCGGCAGGGTTATAAGACGAATCAAGGGTGGTCTGCTTATTGACATCGGCGTACCCGTGTTTTTGCCGGCCTCGCAGGTCGATATCAGAAAACCTGGCGATATTAGCAGGTTCATCGGCAAGGAAGTCAAATGCAAGATTCTCAAGATTGATGTTGAAGGCCGAAACATCGTCGTATCAAGACGTAAACTTATCGAAGAAGAACGCAAGAGTAGCAAGGAAAAGGTTCTGGCGGAAATCGAGGTCGGTCAGTTGCGAAAAGGCGTGGTGAAAAACATCGCTGACTTTGGTGTGTTCGTAGATTTGGGCGGCGTGGATGGCCTGCTGCATATTTCTGATTTGAGCTGGGGCAGGATATCACACCCGTCGGAAGTGGTTCAGCTCGACCAGGAAATCGAAGCCGTTGTTATTGGTGTTGATAGAGAAAATGAGAGGATTTCTTTAGGTCTGAAACAGAAAACATCCAGCCCCTGGGAAAATGTTGAAGAACGTTATCAAATCGGAGCAAGGGTAAAGGGAAAGGTGGTAAACGTGATGAATTATGGTGCGTTTATCCGCCTTGAAGATGGAATTGAAGGGCTGGTACATATTAGTGAGATGAGCTGGACCAAACGCCTCACCCACCCCTCCGAGATGCTCAATTTGGGTGACGAAATCGAGGTGGTTGTGTTAAGCGTTAACAGGGAAAAACAGGAAATCTCATTGGGGTTAAAACAGACCGAAACCAACCCCTGGACAATTGCTTCGCAGAAATATCCGCCCGGAACCATCGTTACCGCCGTTGTGCACAGTCTGGCTAATTTTGGCGCATTTGTGGAGATAGAAAAAGGTATTGATGGAATGATACACGTTTCAGATTTGAGTTGGACAAAGAAATATAGCCATCCCAGTGAGGCCCTGCAAAAGGGACAGGAAATAAAATGTGTTGTCCTGGAAGTCAATGAGGAAAAACGGCGAATATCTCTGGGAATAAAACAGATGACCGAAGACCCCTGGACTCATGCGATTCCTGAGAAGTATATTCCGGGTCAAATTATTAAAGGCAAGGTAACAAAACTTGCTAATTTTGGCGCATTTGTTGAACTTGAACCGGATTTGGAAGGGCTGCTGCACATTTCTGAACTTGCCGACCATAAAATCGAGAAAACCCAGGATATTGTTAAGTTAGGTGAAGAAATTGAGGTTAAGATTCTAAGAGTTGATACTGAGGCGCGTAAAATCGGTTTGAGTTTACGGAGAGTGCAGTGGGCCGCTGAAGAACAAACGTCCGAGTCTGCCCAGAAACCAGCCCCAGCGGATGCTCAGACCGTTCTTTCTGATATTAATATAAGCCCTGTTACGGAACCGCTGGAGAAAACAGATGAGCCTGAACAGGCTAACGGCGATAGTGCTGTAGAGGAAAAGGCCGATAATTAAAGTTTGACAGCCGATATCGACCTGTCGCGTTTAATCGGCTAAACCTGTGGGTACATTTGACCGATAACTCAAACAGATTTATTCTTGGTGAAGAACCAGTCGTCCTATAAGATTGGCAAGGCTAAAACAAATTTAACTCTACAACCTGCGTTGATTAACTTTTTGCTCTAGAGGAGTAAATCATAGTTTTCGATATCACTATAAAAGATTATCTGAAGGAAATCGACGAAGCTTCGCTGTTGACCGCGGAACAGGAGCATGCGTTAGGCAAATTGGTCGTTGAGGAAAACGACCCGCAGGCCAGAGAACTGTTGGTGCGAAGCAATCTGCGATTGGTCGTTAATATCGCAAAAAGATATGTGAACCGCGGCATGAGTCTTGGCGACTTGATTGAGGAGGGCAATCTCGGCCTTATAAAAGCTGTTGATTACTTTGACCCAGACCATGGAACCCGCTTTAGCACCTACGCAGCCTGGTGGATAAAGCAGAGTATCAAACGTGCGTTGTTGGCAAATGTTCAGCCGGTGCACATTCCCACCTATATGGTTGCCCTGATGAATCAATGGCGGCATATTACAGCGGAACTTCAAAGCAGGCTTGGCAAAACGCTGGATGTCGAAGAACTGGCGGAGATAATGCACCTGCCGTTGCGGAAGGCAAAAATCATACATCACATTGTCAAAATCCTCAGCTCTGTTAAAGACACCTCCGGCTCTGACGGCACGAACGACAATCAAACGTTCGAAGAAACTTTTCAGGACCAAAATGCCGGCAAGCCCGAGGATACATTGGTTGCCGATGAAGAACAGGCAAAGGTCTTGGAGCTGCTTAACGAAATCGAACCCAGGGAGGCAGATGTTTTGAGGTCACATTACGGACTGAATGGACGCAGGCCTATGACGCTAAAACAGATAGGCAAGAAGTTGGACCTGACACGAGAGAGAATTCGCCAGATTCAGCGCAGCGCTCTTACCAAGCTTTATGAGTATATGAACGAAGAGTAAAAGGTTCCCCTTAATGGGGCTCCGACAATACTAAGGATGGGAGATAAGTGGCGACTAAAGGAATTAACCTGGAAAGTTTCATTCGCAGCATACCCGATTGGCCGAAAAAAGGGATTTTATTTCGCGATATCACACCGTTATTAGCCGACCCGCAGGCTTTCGCAACAGCAATAGATGCTTTATGCGCAGGCTTAACATCGGCAGACATTGAGTATGTTGCCGCCGTTGAAGCCAGAGGGTTCATATTCGGAGCAGCGGTCGCGAGGAAACTTGGGGCCGGTTTTGTGCCGATACGCAAAAAGGGTAAATTACCTTTCAAAACCAAAAGTATAACCTACGATTTGGAATATGGCACCGATACATTGCAAGTGCATTGCGATGCTGTAAGCAAAGGTGCGAAAGTCTTAATGGTCGATGACTTACTGGCAACCGGCGGGACAATGGCCGCAGCCTGTAAACTCATTGAAAAAATAGGCGGACAAATTGTGGCAATATCATTTCTTATCGAGCTTACCGAATTAGCAGGCCGACAAAAACTGAGTGGGTATAACATTAAAACTGTTATATCTTACTAATCGGCCTTCGTTTCTTTGCGATTACAACTCGGCCGTTTCCGCGAAAATCTTTTTCAATCGTAATTTCACTAAAACGACCGATTTGTTCGAGCAATTGCCTGACGGCCTGCCCTTGGTCGTAGCCGACTTCCAGCATCAATGCGGCATTGGGTTTAAGAAACTGTTCTACCTTTTCAATAATCCTTCGATAAATATCCAGTCCGTCGTCTCCTGCGAATAGTGCCAGCTTCGGCTCATACTCTTTCACGTTTTTGTCGAGCTTTTCAAATTCGGCAGCGCTTACATAAGGAGGATTACAAACAATTAGGTCAAATTTATTTACCTCCAACTGTGGGATAAGGGGGTCGAATAAATCACCGCATAAAAGCCTGATTCGCTCTTCGAGATGGTGCTTTTCGATGTTTTTGGCCGCTACACTTAAGGCGGCATCGGAGATGTCCGTAGCGATTATATGGGCATTGGGGTAATTTCGAGCGATTGCAACGGCGACGCATCCGCTGCCGGTACATAAGTCGCAAACAAATTGCTCGCCGCGGTGCGACCTCGCCGCAACGGGTTTGCCGCTGCTGGTTCGCAAAAATTCTATGGCTCTTTCGACAAGCAATTCCGTTTCCGGTCGGGGAATCATACAATCAGGTGTAATATCTACCTCCAAAGAATAAAACTCAGTCTTGCCGACCAGATAGGCGACAGGTTCGTGCTGGCCGGCCCGTTCTACCAAATCGTGTAACTGGTCTAATTGTTGTTCAGCAATGATTTTTTCGAACTGCGTATATAATTCAATCCGTTTTAATTCCAGTACATAGGAGAGAAGAAGTTCCGCGCTTAGTCGCGGCGAATCAATCCCCTTGTTCGTGAGGTATTCCGTAACCCAGTTTAAGAGCTTCTGTATCGTCCAATCAGCCATAAGTTTTGTCAGGGTTGCTTAGTTATTATGAACTTAAATATAAACCTTGTCCATAAGACGCGGGAAAGCAATGCATTGCCGGATATGCTTTTCACCGGTAAGCCATGCAACCGTTCTCTCGACCCCGAGCCCGAAGCCGCCGTGCGGCACCGAGCCATACTTTCGCAAATCCAAATACCAGTAGTAATTTTCTACATTCAGCCCCTGTTCTTTAATTCTCTCAAGAAGCATTTCGTAATCATCTTCTCTGGCTGAGCCGCCGATGATTTCGCCAAAGCCCGCCGGGGCAAGCATATCAAAATTCAAAACAACCTTATCATTCCCCCTGTCTGTCTTCATATAAAAGGCCTTTGCCTTTTTGGGATAGTGAGTAACAAAGACTGGCTTATCGTGCATAAGCGATATTATTGTTTCATCGCTGCCGCCTAAATCCTCGCCCCAGGCAAATTCAGCGGCCAGCTTTGCGTGCTTGGGATTGTTTTCAATCTTTGTATCTACCTCCTCAAGCTCGCTGCGCAGTTCGATTAGCTCGGCTGCGATTTTGTCCTGCCTCCATTGCTTTACTGGCCCCTTGGTCTCCGTCTCGAGGGCAGCGATTTTATCTTCAAGCTGTTTCTTTTGGGTTTTGAACTCATTTAGCTGAACAGCCAGAAAATCCTGTGTTTTTTTGCTTTTTAGAATCTCCGCCGCCTCGGTATAGGTCAGACGATAAAAAGGCGGACCAATTTTTTCAAGCGAAGCGATATCCGCGCCGAGGGTTTTCAACTCTGCACGATTTTTCTCAAGGGCCTGCCTGACAATGAAAGACACAAAATTCTCAGCAAGTTCAAGCAGGCCATTAAGGTCAATAAAGGCCACCTCCGGCTCAACCATCCAGAACTCGGTCAGGTGCCTTCGGGTTTTGCTTTTTTCTGCCCTGAACGTCGGCCCGAAGCAATAGACCTTCCCAAAACTCATTGCCGCCGCTTCCAGATGCAGTTGGCCGGTCTGCGTCAGGTGCATTGGTGTTCCGAAATAATCTGCCTCGAAAAGTGTCTGCTCACCCTCGGCAGCCATAGCTGTGAAAATGGGCGTGTCTATCAGTGTGAAGCCATTGTCGTTAAAAAATCTGCGGATGGCGTCGATAACGGTATGGCGGATTTTCCCTATGCACCATTGCCGCTGTGAACGTAGGTGCAGATGCCGGTTCTTAAGCAGAAAATCGATGCCGTGCGATTTCGGCGTGATGGGATAATCTACCGCAGGCGAGATAATTTGTGCATCTGTCACCGCCAGTTCGAACCCACCGACGCTTCTTTCATCGGCCCGGATAACACCGGTTACGGCCAGAGATGATTCCTGACCAAGATGTTTTAGCTCATCAAAGAGCTTCTCTGAAACTTTGCCTTTTTCTACGATACACTGGCATAATCCCGTTCCATCGCGGATAATTAAAAATTGAACCTTGCCGCTCGCCCGGCTGTTATACAACCAACCCGCAAGCGTAATTTCCTGCCCTATACTGTTTTTTAATTCGGATATATAGACTTTGCTGCTATTCGTCACTTGCATCCTCCTCTTTGGTTTTTGTAGCCTTTTGGCGGCCAGATAGCTATGTCATCCGCGCCAGTTTTCTCTTCATCCCACTTGTCTCGTTTGCCTCCATCGTCGATACCATTTTTGCCATTGCTATAGAGTGTAAAATTTTCATCCGTTAATTTATAGATGAAAGAACCACCATTTATTGGGTCAATGAAGATTTCCTCCGCGGCTGATGATTGAATGTCATCAAGACTTTCCGGCCAGTTTCCATTTTTGTTTTTGTAACGCCTCAATGCGATTATCAATCTGCTGCCTCTTT